>JAYUQJ010000236.1:0-4012 GCA_043756825.1 Betaproteobacteria bacterium
CCCGCCGCCCTACATCACCGCGCCGAGCTGCCAGGGCACGAACTCATTCTGCCCATAGCCATGTTGTTCGCTCTTGGTCGACCGCCCTGAGGCGGTAGCCAGGATCAGCCGGAAGATGCGCTCGCCCACCTCGTCCACCGTCTCGCCACCGTCGACGATGCTGCCGCAGTTGATGTCCATGTCCTCTTGCTGGCGCTGCCACAGGGCGGTGTTGGTGGCCAGCTTGAGCGACGGGCTGGGCGCGCAGCCATAGGCCGACCCGCGCCCGGTGGTGAAGCAGATCAGGTTGGCGCCGGCGGCCACCTGGCCGGTGGCCGAGACCGGATCGTAGCCGGGTGAATCCATGTAGACGAAGCCGCGCGCGGTGATGGGCTGGGCAAATTCATAGACATCTTCGAGCCGGGTGGTGCCGCTCTTGGCGATCGCGCCCAGCGATTTCTCGAGAATGGTGGTCAGCCCGCCGGCCTTGTTGCCGGCCGAGGGGTTGTTGTCCATCGACATCGCATTGCGGGCGGTGTAGGCCTCCCACCAGCGGATGCGCGCCATCAGCTTCTCGGCCACTTCGGGGCTGGCGGCGCGGCGGGTCAGCAGGTGCTCGCCGCCGTAGATCTCGGGCGTCTCGCTCAGGATCGCGGTACCGCCGTGGCGCACCAGCCTGTCCACCGCCGCGCCCAGGGCCGGGTTGGCGCTGATACCGGAGTAGCCGTCCGACCCGCCGCACTGCAGCCCCACCACCAGGTGGCGCGCCGGCACCGGCTGGCGCCGCACCGCATTGGCCTCGGGCAGCAGGCGCTCGATCTCGGCGATGCCGCGCTTGACGGTCTGCGCGGTGCCGCCGCTGTCCTGGATGTTGAAGGCCACCAGGCGGGCACCCTCCTGCAAGCCCTCCTGGGCGATCAGGCCCTGGATCTGGTTGGTCTCGCAGCCCAGGCCCACCACCAGCACCGCGGCAAAGTTGGCATGCCGGGCATAGCCGCCCAGCGTGCGGCGCAACACCTGCAGCTCTTCGCCGTCGCTGGCGGTGGCGCAGCCCATGCCGTGGGTGAGCGCCACCACACCGTCGACATTGGGGTAGGCGGCCAGCGCCTCGGGCCGGATGTCGCGTCGGAAGTGGTCGGCAATCGCCCGCGCCGCAGTGGCCGAGCAATTCACCGAGGTGAGCACGCCGATGTAGTTGCGCGTGGCCACCCGGCTGCCCGCAGCGCCCAGGTCCGCCGGATCGCCCCGCACGATGCCCATGAAGGTGGCGGGCTCGGCCACGTAGGCAGTGGCCAGCGCCCCGGCGCCCACTTCATGACGGCGGTCGAAGCTGGCAAAGGCCAGGTTGTGGCTGTGCACATGCTGGCCGGGCTGTATCGCCTGGGTGGCATGGCCTATCACCTGGTTGTAGCGCCGCACCGCCTGCCCGGCGGCAATCGCCCGCGTGGCCAGCTTGTGGCCGGGCGGCACCAGGCCGCTGACAACCAGGCCGGCCTCTTCGGCCAGGGCCGTGCCACCCAGCAATTGCTGGCGCGCGATGACGACGTTGTCGGCCGGGTGAATGCGGATCGTGGGTGTGGTCATGCGGCCTCGGTGAATGGGTTCGCGCCCCGCCACGCCGGCCCGCCGCCGCCCGGCGAACTACAGCTTGCTGGCCTGCAGGCGCTTGGCCGTGGTGGCGTCGAGCTGGTACTGCACCTCGGCGGCGCGGCGCATCTCGAGCGCGGCATCGAGCGCCTCGGTGTAGCGCTCGGGCGTGTAGGTGTTCTGGTTGGCGATGTAGACGCTGCGGCGCAGCGGCTTGCCGCCAAAGCGCGGCAGGTTGACCGAGAAATGACACTCCGGCACCGACCGCCCTGGCCGCTGGCGCAGGATCGGGCCGCTGATGCCCACCGGCAGATCATTCTGCTTGTTGGGGCTGGTGCCGCGCTGCAGGCCGGTCGGGGCCGGCAGCGCGGCAATGCGCTGGCGCAGCGCGTCGATGGCTCGCTTGAGCGCCGGCCGGGGACCGTTGCCGCTGCCCTGCCCGTCCGAGAAGAACAGCGTGGGTTGTCCGTAGCGCATCTGCCAGCCGTGGGTGCTGTGGGTGTCGATGCGCTGGATATGCTCGGGTACGCGAATTCGGGTGCCGTTGTGGATGGTGACGGTTCTGGTCTGCATGTTGAGGTGGCCTTCAAAAGGGTCCCCCCCCCGGAATCCTTGGGCGAAAAGCCCCGAGAAATACTTGTTGTCATGAGCAACATGCCGCGTCTCGATCCCGATAGCACCCGGCCGCTCATTCAGCCGTCAATCAGTGCCGGGTCCCACGCGTACACGGTCTGGTTTTGCTCGCCCAGGCCTTCGATGCTGAGTTTCATTTTATCCTCTGCTTTCAAAAATACTGATTCTGGTTTGTGACCCATTCCCACACCTGGGGGGGTTCCCGTGCTGATCAGATCCCCTGGATAGAGGGTGGTGAAGCGGCTGATATAGCTCACAAGCTGGGCGACACCGAACACCATGGTGCGCGTGCTGCCGTTCTGATAGCGCTTGCCGTTGACGTCCAGCCACATCCCGAGTTGCTGCGGGTCGGCCACCTCGTCGGCGGTCACCAACCAGGGGCCGACCGGGCCGAAGGTGTCGCAGCCCTTGCCCTTGTCCCAGGTGCCGCCGCGCTCGAGCTGGTATTCGCGCTCCGACACGTCGTTGACCACGCAGTAACCCGCCACATGGGCCAGCGCGTCCGCCTCGCTCACATAACGTGCGGTGCGGCCGATCACCACGCCGAGTTCCACTTCCCAGTCGCACTTGACCGAGCCCTGGGGCAGCACCACCGGGTCGTTGCAGCCGATCACCGTGCTGGTGTGCTTGGTGAACAGCACCGGCTCGGCCGGCACTGCCATGCCGGACTCGGCCGCATGGTCGGCATAGTTCAGCCCAACACAGATGAACTTGCCCATGCCGCTCCAGGGTGGCGCCATGCGGCCCGGCCTGGCCACCAAGGGCAGGCTGGCAGGGTCCAGGGCGCGCAGCGGCGCCAGGCCTTCGGGGGTGAGCATGTCGGCGCGCAGATCCTTGATCACGCCGCTCAGATCGCGCAACTGGCCGTGGGCATCGAGCAGGCCGGGTTTTTCCTGGCCCTTGGGGCCATAGCGCAGCAGTTTCATCAGGTTTCTCCAGAGCTGGGGATCAGGGTTGGGAAGTCGGGGTGGGTGCAGGCGGCTTCAATTGGACCAGCCGCCGTCGATGACCTGGGTGGTGCCGGTGGTGAAGGCGCTCTCGTCACTGGCCAGGTAGACCGCCAGCGCGGCGATCTCGGTGCTGCGGCCCAGCCGCCCCATCGGTTGGCGGGCCACGTAGGCGGCCTCCACCTGGTCGAGCGTCAACTGGCTGGCCCGGGCCTGGGCGGTGATGCGGTCACGCAGGCTGGGAGACTCCACGGTGCCGGGGCAGATGGCATTGCAGCGCACCCCGCGGCTGACGAAATCGGCCGCCACCGACTTGGTCAGGCCGACCACCGCGGCCTTGGTGGCGCCATAGACGAAGCGGTTGGGCGCACCCTTGATGCTGCCGGCCACCGACGCCACATTGATGATGGACCCGCCGGCACCGCCGTTCTCGGCCAGCATGCCGGGCAGGAAGGCGCGGATCAGGCGGAACTGCGAGCGCACATTGAGATTGAAGCCGATCTCCCACTCGGCCTCGGTGCAATCGAGCACCGTGCCGGCATGCACGAAGCCGGCGGCATTGACCAGCACGTCGACCCGGCCGACCTCGGCTGCGGCGGCACGGATCGCCTCGGCCTGGGTCACGTCCAGTACCTGGGCGCGGCAACCGGTGGCCTCGGCCAGGCTGTGCAGCAGCGCCGCATTGATGTCGCTGGCGACGACCTGCGCGCCCTCGCGCACAAAGGCCTCGGCGATGGCGCGGCCTATGCCCTGGCCGGCGGCGGTGATGAAGGCTTTCTTGCCCTGCAGGCGGAGTGTCATGGGATGGGACCTTCTGGCTGAAAAGTGGGGGCGGGGGGCGTGCCGGCACAACGGTCTTGCACCAA
>JAYUQJ010000237.1:0-4011 GCA_043756825.1 Betaproteobacteria bacterium
GAGGGGCCGGGTGCACGGCGGCCCTTTCGAAAAGGAGCTTATTGCGCCGGACGCTTTGCCGGATCGATGTCCACCATATGCCACCAGCGGTTCCAGAACAGGGGTCGGCGGTAGCCCTCCACCCAGGGGTGGAGCAGGTCGGTGTAGATGCGGTGCACATGCTGTTTGTACGGGGCATAAGCCGCCGATAGGCGCTTGGCCTGCAGGAACAGCGCGTCGCGCTCCGGGCCGTTGGGCAGGGCCGACATGCGCTCGTAGACCGCGTCGAAGGCCGGCAGCTTGAAGCGGGCCAGGTTGGCCCCACCGCTGGACGGCCCGTACAGGCGTTGCAGCGCGCTCTGCCCGTCCAGTTGGATCGCCGATGAGCCCACGCCCCAGATCATCGACTTGCCGGCCTGCGCGGCCTTCAGGTTCTCGGGCCACTTGGCGAACATGAACTCGATCTTCAGGCCGATCGCGTTCATGTTCTTCTGCCACAGCGCGTCCAGCTGGCGCTGGGCGGCATCGGGCTGGGTGTTGCGCACCAGCAGCAGCGGCCGGCCGTCGGGCAGGTCGCGCCAGCTGTCGCCGTCCTTGTCGATATAGCCGTAGATGTCGAGCAGGGCCTTGGACTTGGCCGGATTGAACTCGCCCATCTCGCTGCGAAAGGCCGGGTCGTAGCCGGTGGTGTGCGGCACCGACGGTGACTGCGCCGGGATGGCCTGGCCGTACCGGCCCAGCGCGATCTCGCGCGGGATGTCCACCGCCAGGTTGATGGCGCGGCGCAGCGCCACCTTGTCGGGCGTGTAGCCGCCCACCACCGGGTCGTCCAGGTTGTAGACCGTGAGCACACCCTCGGGCCCGACGGTGCGCAGGCCGCGGATGCCCTGCTTGGCCAGGTTGGGCGCGATCTTGCCGCCAGGCATGGCGGTGTTGGCGAACTCCTCGGGCATGCGCTCGATGAAATCCTGCTGGCGGTTCAGGAAGGACAGCCAGCGCGGCTGCTGCTCCTCGATGATGGACACCACCACCCGGTCGACCAGCGGCAGGCGCCGGCCCTTGAAGCGCGCCAACAGGGCCTGGCCCTCGGTATCGTTGGCGGCGGGCTCGGCCTCTTCCTCGTAGAAGCGCTGGCGGTAGCTGGGGCTGCGCTCGAGCACGATCTCCGAGCTGCGCCGCCAGCTGGCCAGGCGGAAGGCGCCGGTGCCCACCGGGTGCTGGGCGGTCTTGTCGCCGTAGTGCTCGGCCACCTCGCGGGCGAAGGCGCCGAAAATGCTGTTGTCGGCCAGCGTTTCGACCAGGCGCGGCCGCGGCTGGGCGGTGACCAGCTGCAGGGTGTAGCGGTCCAGCGCCTTCAGCCCGGGCAGCTCGCGGTCGTAGTCGAAGGGCTTGCGGCTGGCCAGCACCTCCTTGCGCTGCTCGGCCAGGCCCAAGAGCCCCAGTTCTTCCAGCGTGCTCCAGGCCGGGCTCTTGGTGGCCGGATCGGCAAAGCGCTTGAGCGAGTAGACGTAATCCTGCGCCACCAGCTCGCGGCCCTTGCCGGCCACCTCGCCCCTGAAGGCCGGGTCGTCCGCAAAGAAGATGCCGGGCCGGATGCGGATGGTGAAGCGCCGAAAGTCGTCCGACACCTCGGGCAGCGCGGCGGCGGTGAGCGGCTTGATCTTCACCGGCCGGGCCAGGTGGTCGTAGAAGAACAGGCCCTCGAAGATCTGCGAGGTGATGATGCGCGAGTACAGGTCGCTGATCTTGGCCGGGTCGAAGCCGGTCTCGGCCACGCGGAAGGCATAGCGGAAGGTCTTGCCGTCGGTCGCGGCGGCGCCCGGCGCCGAGGCCTGGGTTGCCGGGGCGGGCGCATCGGCCGCGTGCCCGGCCGCGTGCCCGGCCGCTACGGTCAGCAGCGCCAGCAGGGCCGCCAGGCTGCGGGTCAGGCGCGCCGCGCTGGACCGGGCGGCTGTGGGGCCAGCCATCGGGCGGTCCGAGGTGTTTGCAAGCATCGGGTCCATCGTCGTCTCGGGCAAGGGTCAGGCCGCCGGGGGGCGGCGCGCCGGGTCCACATCCACCTGGTGCCACCAATCCAGCCAGAAGGGCGCACGGCGGTAGCCGCTCACCCAGGGGTGCAACAGCTCGTTGGCCACCCGGTGCACCAGCACCTTGTAGGGCATGTAGGCCACCGCCAGGCGCTTGCACTCCAGGAACAGCGCGTCGCGCTCGGGCCCGTCGGGCAGGGCCTGCATGCGCTGGTACAGCGCATCGAAGGCTGGCAGCTTGAAGCGCGCCAGGTTCTGCTGGCCGCTCTGCGGGCCATACCAGCGCGCCAGCGCGCGCTGGCCGTCGGGCACGTCGGCCGACGCGCCCAGCATCCACATCTGCAGCGACCCCCCCAGCGCCCCCTTCATGTTGGTCGGCCACTGGGCGATGGCAAAGTCGCAGCGGATGCCCACCGCCACCAGACAGCGCCGCCAGACATCGTTGAACAGGCGGTAGATCTGCTCGGGCTCGGTGGACATCGTCAGCTTCAGCGGCCGGCCGTCGGGCAGCTCGCGCCAGCCGTCGCCGTCGCGGTCGATGTAGCCATGCAGGTCGAGCAGGGCCTTGGCACGGGCCACGCTGTGCTCACCCATCTCGCTGCGAATGGTGGCGTCGTAGCCGGTGGTGCCCGGCAGCACCGGCGACCAGGCCGGCACCGCCTGGCCGCGCCGCACCAGGCGCACCTCGCGCTGCACGTCATAGGCCAGCGACAGGGCCTGGCGCAACGCCACTTTCTCGGGCGTGTAGCCGCCCACCACCGGGTCGTCCATGTTGAAGTAGGCCATCGCGCAGTCGCTGCGCAGGCTGCGGTGCAGCTGGATGCCCTGCTTGGCCAGGTTGGGTGCCAGCTTGCCGTTGGGTACGGCCAGCATCGCGAACTCCAGCGGCACCGATCCGGTGTTGGCCACCAGGGCGTCGATCTCGCCGTTCAGGAAGGCCAGCCACTGCGGCTGGTTCTCCTCGATGATGGCCACCTCCACCCGGTCGACCATCGGCAGGCGCCGGCCCTTGAAGCGCGCCAGCAGGGCCTGGCCGGCGACGTCGTCCGGCGCGGGCTGGGCGTCGTACAGCACCTCGCGGTACTGCGGGTTGCGCTCCAGCACGATGCGGCTGCCGCGCACCCACTGCTTGAGCTTGAACGGCCCGGTGCCCACCGGATGCTCGCCGATGGACTCGCCATAGCGCTTGACCACCTCGTGGGCCTGGGTGCCCAGGTAGTCGGGTGCCGACAGGGTCTGGATGAAGCGCGGGCGCGCCGCCTTGAGCGTGAAGCGCAGGGTGTGGCGGTCCAGCGCCAGCATGCCCGCCAGCGGTGCGGCGTAGTCCAGCGGCTGGCGGCTGTCGAGCGCGGCCTGGCGCAGCTCGGCCAGGCCCAGGATGCCGGCGTCCAGCAGGGTGTTGGCCTGCGGGCTCTTGTTGGCCGGGTCCACCAGGCGCTTGAAGCTGAAGATCACATCCTCGGCCACCAGCTCGCGCGGCCGGCCCTCGAAGGCTGGGTCGTCAGCGAAAAACACCCCGGGCCGCAGCCGTACCGTCCAGGTCTTGAAGTCGTCGGCCACCTCGGGCATCGCTGCGGCCAGCCGGGGTACCGCCTTGGCCGGCCGGGCCAGCGCGTCGTAGCCGTAAAGCGCCTCGAAGATATGGGCGGTGATGGTGCGCGAATAGAGATCGGTGATGCGTGCCGGGTCGAAGCTGGTCTCGGCCGAGTTCATCATCACCCGCAGCACCTTCTGGGCGGCCGGTGGCGGCGCTGGCTGCGCTGCGGCCGGGCTGGCGGCCAGGGCACCGGCCATCGGCAGCGCCAGCAGCGCGCGGCGTGCCGGGTTGGCGGGGCCGGGGTCGGGCAGGGCGTCGGCGATGGACGGCAACAGCGGGGCAAGGGGCGGCATCGGGTGCATGCGCAAGTGGCGGCCTGAGAGACTGAGAGTTTTTCGATCATGCCCGCTCACCACCCCAAAACGCACCCGCTCGTCGTTGCAAATGCTCGCCATAGCCCGGGCTATG
>JAYUQJ010000238.1:0-4010 GCA_043756825.1 Betaproteobacteria bacterium
GTACGGCCACAACGCGGTGGGCTTCTTGCTGACCGCCGGTTTCCTGGGGATGATGTATTACTACATCCCCAAGCAGGCTGGCCGGCCGGTCTACAGCTACCGCTTGTCGATCGTCCATTTCTGGGCGCTGATCTTCACCTATATGTGGGCCGGCCCCCACCACCTGCACTACACCGCGCTGCCCGACTGGGCCCAGAGCGTGGGCATGATCTTCAGCCTGGTGCTGCTGGCGCCCAGCTGGGGCGGCATGATCAACGGCATCATGACCCTCAGCGGTGCCTGGCACAAGCTGCGCGACGACCCCATCCTGAAGTTCCTGATCGTGTCACTCTCGTTCTACGGGATGTCCACCTTCGAGGGCCCGATGATGTCGATCAAGACCGTCAATGCGCTGTCTCACTACACCGACTGGACCGTCGGCCATGTGCATTCTGGCGCGCTGGGCTGGGTCGGCATGATCACCATCGGCTCGCTCTACCACCTGATCCCGCGCATGTTCGGCAAGACCGACATGCACAGCATGCGGGCGGTGGAACTGCACTTCTGGATCGCCACCGTCGGCATCGTGCTCTACATCGCCGCGATGTGGATAGCCGGTGTGATGCAGGGCCTGATGTGGCGCGCGGTCAACCCTGACGGCACCCTGGTCTACAGCTTTGTCGAGAGTGTCAAGGCCACCTATCCCTTCTACATGATCCGCCTGGGCGGCGGCCTGCTCTACCTGGGCGGCATGTTGATCATGGCCTGGAACGTGGTGATGACGATCAAGGGCACCCAGCCTGCGGTTGCCCGCATTCCGATGGTGGCAGCCCACGCCTGAGCCGCGAACAAGGACAACGACCCCATGGCACCGAGCCCCAAAACGACGCCCGCCCCGACCGGTCACGAGAAGATCGAGACCAACAACTTCCTGATGATCGTGCTGATCCTGCTGGCGCTGCTGTTCGGCGGCCTGGTCGAGATCGTGCCGCTGTTTTTCCAGCGCAGCACCACCCAGCCAGTGGAGGGCCTCAAGCCCTATACCTCGCTGCAACTGGCCGGCCGCGATGTCTATATCCGCGAGGGTTGCTACAACTGCCACTCGCAGATGATCCGGCCGTTCCGGGCCGAGACCCTGCGCTACGGGCCTTTCTCGACCGCTGGCGAGTTTGTCTACGACCACCCCTTCCAGTGGGGCAGCAAGCGCACCGGGCCAGACCTGCACCGGGTGGGCGGCAAATACAGCGACGAGTGGCACCGCATCCACATGAACAACCCGCGCGATCTGGTGCCCGAAAGCAATATGCCCGCCTACCCGTGGCTGGCCCAGGGCAATCTGGACCCGGCCGACATGGCGCCCAAGCTCAAGGCCCTGCGCCGGGTGGGCGTGCCCTACAGCGACGCCGAGATCGCCCAGGCCGGCGACGAGGTCAAGGGCAAGACCGAAATGGATGCCGTCATCGCCTACCTGCAGGTGATGGGCACCGCCCGCAAGTGACACCGCACCGGAGCTGACGCCATGGATGTGATCGTTTTGCGCAGCCTGACCACGCTGGTCATGTTCCTGGCCTTCATGGGGATCGTGGTCTGGAGCCTGGCGGCCCGACGCCGCCGGGGCTTCGACGAAGCCGCCCAATTGCCGTTCTTGGACAACCCGCCGGGCGAGCCGCCCGCTGCCGGCGCGCAAGGAGAGATACGTGAGTGATTTCGTCAATCCAGGCTGGGCCTGGTATATCGCCGGCCTGACGATACTGAGCCTGGTGTTTTGCGTATTCATCCTGGTGGTGGCCAGCAGGCGCAAGGTGATGGCCAGCGACAACACCACCGGCCACACCTGGGACGAAGACCTGCGCGAGATGAACAACCCGCTGCCGCGCTGGTGGACCTGGCTGTTCGTGATCGCGGTGGTGTTCGCTGCGATCTACCTCACGCTCTACCCCGGCTTGACCGTGCTGCCGGGCAAGCCCGAGTTCAACGGCACCTTGAACTGGAGCAGCACCGGCCAGTGGGAGGCCGAGCAGAAAAAGGCGCATACCGCCATGGCCCCGGTGTATGCCCGGTTCAAGACCATGAGCGCCGCCGACCTGGCCAAGGACCCGGCCGCGATGGGCATCGGCGAGCGCCTGTTCGTCAACAACTGCGCGCAATGCCATGGCTCGGACGCCCGCGGCAGCAAGGGTTTTCCCAATCTGGCCGACGGCGACTGGCTGGGCGGCAGCGGTGCCGAGTACATCGGCAAGACCGTGGCCGGCGGCCGCACCGGCATGATGCCGCCGATGGCCGCTGCGGTGGGCAGTGCCGAGGATGTCAGGAACCTGGCCCATTACGTGCTCAGCCTGTCAGGCAGCGCGCACAACAACCTGGCCGCCGAGCTGGGCAAGCCCAAGTTCGCCGCCTGCGCGGCCTGCCACGGCGCGGGTGGCTTGGGCAACCAGGCCCTGGGCGCGCCCAACCTGACCGACAAGGTCTGGCTGTACGGCTGGGGCGAGGCGTCGGTGGTGGGCATCGTCAATGCCGGCAAGACCAGTGTGATGCCGGCCTTCGACAAGCGCCTGTCGGCCGAGCAGATCCAGGTGCTGGCCGCTTATGTCTGGAACCTTTCGCAGTCGATGGCGGTGGCCGCCAAGTAAGCGCGCATGCCGCTGCCGACGACCCAGGCCTCGCTGACATCGCCGCATCCGATCGCTGCTCAGGCCGGAACATTGCCCGATGCCTCGGGCCCCGGCCGGCGACGACGCGGCTGCGACGATGGTCTGGCTGTACCAGAAGCAGCAGAAGATTTATGCCCGTGCGGTCAGTGGCCTGTTCGCCCAATGGCGCTGGTCGCTGGTGTGCCTGACCCAGCTTCTGTTCTACGGCGCGCCGTGGCTGAGCTGGAACAACCGCCAGGCGGTGCTGTTCGATCTGGGTGTGCGGCGTTTCTACGTCGGCCCGCTGGTGCTGTATCCGCAGGACTTCATCTATCTCACCGCCATCCTGATCATCTCGGCCTATGCGCTGTTCTTGTTCACCGCCGTGGCCGGGCGACTGTGGTGTGGCTTTGCCTGCCCGCAGACGGTGTATACCGAGATCTTCATGGGGTTGGAGCGCAAGATCGAGGGCGACCGCATCGCCCGCATGCGCCTGGACCAAGCTGCCTGGACCATCAACAAGCTGTGGCGCAAGGGCGCCAGGCAGATGGCCTGGGTGGCCCTTTCGCTGTGGACCGGTTTCACCTTCGTCGGCTACTTCACGCCGATCAAGAGCCTGGCCGGGTCCGCAGCGCAGCTGGGCCTGGGCCGGTGGGAGTGGTTCTGGGTGCTGTTCTACGGCCTGGCCACCTATGACAGTGCCGGCTTCCTGCGCGAGCAGGTGTGCAAATACATGTGCCCCTGTGCGCGCTTCCAGAGCGCGATGTTCGACAAGGACACGCTGATCATCAGCTACGACGTCGAACGCGGCGAGCCCCGCGGCTCGCGCTCGCGCAAGGCCGACCCGGCCCGGCTGGGCCTGGGCGCCTGCATCGATTGCGGCCTGTGCGTGCAGGTCTGCCCCACCGGCATCGACATCCGCCAGGGCCTGCAGTACGAATGCATAGGCTGTGCCGCTTGCATCGATGTGTGCGATGGGTTGATGGACAAGATGCAGTACCCGCGTGGCCTGATCCGCTTCGACACTCAGAACGGCCTGGCCCAGCACCTGAGCCGCAGCCAGCGCCTGGCGCGCATCCTCCGACCCCGGGTGCTGGTCTACACCGCCATCCTGGTGCTGGTGGTGGGCGCCTTGCTGGCCAGCCTGGTGATGGGTCATCCCTTCAGGGTGGACGTGGTGCGTGACCGTGCATCGCTGGCCCGCCGGGTGGACGATGGTCAGATCGAGAATGTCTACCGGCTGCAGGTGATGAACGCGACCGAGGCGCGCCAGCAATTCCGGCTGGCGGTAACAGGTCTGCCCGGACTGAGAGACTGAGAGTTTTTCGATCATGCCCGCTCACCACCCCAAAACGCACCCGCTCGTCGTTGCAAATGCTCGCCATAGCCCGGGCTATGGCT
>JAYUQJ010000239.1:0-4008 GCA_043756825.1 Betaproteobacteria bacterium
AGCGGCTGGACGAGGTGCGGCTGCGGCGGGTGATCTGGGGCTTGCTGGTGGCGCTGGGGGCGGTGGGTGTGGCGGGGGCGGTGGGGCGGCTGGTGGGCGGCTGAAGTCGCCGTTCAGCGCTGCGCCAGCGCCTTCTCGATGCCGGCCACCAGGCGGGCATCGCCGGGCGTCACCTCGCTGGCGAAGCCGGCCACCGGCCGGCCTTGCCGGTCGACCAGGTATTTGTGGAATTTCCAGCCGGGGGTCTGCGCGGTGGCCTTGGCCAGCGCGACGAACAGCGGGTGCGCCTGCTTGCCCACGACCGTGGTCTTGGCAAACATCGGGAAGCGCACGCCGTAGGTGTTGAAGCAGAAGCTGGCGATCTGCTGGCTGTCGCCCGGCTCCTGCTGGCCGAAGTCATTCGACGGGAAGCCCATCACCACCAGGCCCTGCGGCGCACGGCATCTTCGACCCGCCGATCGAGTTCTACCGGCCCTTGCCGCCGCTGGCCTACTTGCCGCTGATCATCATCTGGTTCGGCATCGACGAGACCCCCAAGGTGCTGCTGATCTACCTGGCCTGCTTCGCGCCGCTGGCGCTGGCCGCCTGCTCGGGCATGAAGAGCGCCAGCCAGGAACAGATCAATGCCGCCTACTCGATGGGCGCCAGCTATGCCCAGGTGATCCGGCATGTGATCCTGCCGTCGGCCCTGCCCGACATCCTGGTGGGCATGCGCATCGCCATCGGCTTCGGCTGGACCACGCTGGTGGCCGCCGAGATGGTGGCGGCCAATGTCGGCCTGGGCCAGATGGTGCTCAACGCCAGCAACTTCCTGCGCACCGACATCGTCATCATGGGCATCATCGTGATCGGCGTGGTGGCCTACCTGTTCGACATGTTCATGCGCTGGGTCGAGTTGCGCCTGGTGCCCTGGAAGGGCCGCATGTGACAGCAGACTGGCTGCGGCGCTGCATGCCGTGGCGGGCCTGGTGGCCCAGGGTCAACCGCCTGAGCCTGCGCGCCGACCTGACCGCCGGCCTGACCGGCGGCCTGATCCTGGTGCCGCAGGGCGTGGCCTTTGCCACCATCGCCGGCATGCCGCCCGAGTACGGCCTGTATGCCGCGATGTGGCCGGCGGTGGTGGCCGCGTTGTTCGGTTCGTCCTGGCACCGGGTGTCGGGGCCCACCACCGCGATCTCCATCGTGGTGTTTGCCACCATCAGCCCCTTGGCCGAGCCGGGCAGTGCCGACTTCATCCGCCTGGTGCTCACCCTCACCCTGCTGGTGGGCTTGATCCAGCTGGCGCTGGGCCTGTTGCGCCTGGGCACGCTGGTCAATTTCGTCTCGCACACGGTGGTGGTGGGCTTCACCGCTGGCGCGGCGGTGTTGATCGCGGCCAGCCAGGTGAAGAACTTCTTTGGCATCGAGATCGCCCGGGGCGCGTCGGCCTGGCAGGTACTGGTGGGTTGGGCGACGCAGCTCGACCGCATCAACCCCTGGGTGACGCTGGTGGAGCTGGCCACGGTGCTGGCCGGCGTGGCGGCCAGGCGCTGGTGGCCTCGGGTGCCGCACATGATCGTGGCCCTGCTGGCAGGCAGCGCGGTGGCCGCGCTGATCCAACAGGCGGTGGGCCCGGCGCACGCGGGCATTGCCAGCATCGGCGCGCTGCAGGTGGGCTGGCCGCCGCTGTCGCAGCCGGACTTTTCGCCCGACACGCTGGAGCGTCTGCTGCCCATCGCGCTGGCCGTGGCCCTGCTGGCGCTGACCGAGGCGGTGTCGATCGCGCGTGCCATTGCGCTCAAGAGCGGCCAGCGCATCGACGGCAACCAGGAGTTCATCGGCCAGGGTTTGTCCAACCTGGCGGGCGCGTTCTTCTCGGGCTATGCGTCCAGCGGGTCGTTCAACCGCAGCGGGCTCAACCATGCGGCGGGGGCAATGACGCCGTTGGCTGCGGCTTCGTCGGCGGCCTTCCTGCTGGTGTTCATGCTCTTCCTGGCGCCGCTGGCGCGCTGGCTGCCGATCCCGGCGATGGCCGGGGTGCTGTTCATCGTTGCCTGGGGCCTGGTGGACTGGCAGCACATCGGCGGGATCGTGCCTGCCAGCCGCAACGAGGCCGCAGTGCTGGCCGTCACCTTTGCCGCCACCCTGACGCTGGCGCTGGAGTTTGCGATCTACCTGGGCGTGCTGATGACGCTGCTGCTCTACCTGCACCGCACGTCCCACCCCGGGCTGGAAGATGTGAAGCCCTTTCCCGGCCAGTTTCCGCCGGCCTTCAGCGCCGCCACCGGCCTGGCCGACTGCCCGCAGCTCAGGATCGTGCGCCTGAATGGCTCGATCTACTTCGGCGTGGTGCAGCATCTGCAGGACGCGCTGCGGCAGATCGACGAGCGCCAGCCCGGCCACCGCCACCTGCTGCTGGTGGCCTCGGGCATCAACTTCATCGACCTGGCCGGTGCCCAGCTGCTGGCGCAGGAGGCGCTGCGGCGGCGCCGCCTGGGGGGCGGGCTCTACCACTTCCACCTCAAACAGGAGGCCCAGGACATGCTGCAGCGCAGTGGCGCGCTGGCGGTGATCGGCGAGGACGCGGTCTTCCGGCTGGGCGACGATGTGATCGGCCGGCTGCGCCAGCGCCTGGATGCCGATGCCTGTGCAAGCTGCACCGCGCGCATCTTCGGCCCCTGCCGCGACCTGGGCGCAGCAGCGATCACGCTCCAGCCGGCCGGTTCAAGCCGCCCGACTTGAGCGGGCCGGGCCGACCCGGCGGCATACTGCGCCGCAATTCCTTCCCGCAGGCCTGCTCTCCATGGACGACACCGACCACGCCTTGATCGCGCTGTTGCGCCAGGATGCCCGCAGCAATGTGGCCACGCTGGCGGCCAAGCTGCGGGTCTCGCGGGGCACCGTCACCAACCGCCTGCGCAAGCTGGAGGACGCGCATGTGATCGTCGGCTACACGGTGCGGCTGCGCCCGGAGGCCGAGCCCGACCAGATCCGTGCCTGGATGGGCGTGCGGGTGGAGGGCAACCAGACCCGGGCGGTGGTGGCCAGCCTGCTGGGCGAGCCGGGCGTGGCCGCGCTGCACGACACCAACGGCCGCTGGGACCTGCTGGCCGAGTTGCGCGCCGACAGCAATGCCGCGCTGTCGGGGGTGCTGGAGCGGGTGCGGCTGATCAAGGGCATCGCCAACACCGAGACCAGCATCCTGCTGGCGACCTTCAGGTAGGCCGGCGGCGCCGCGCGGCCACACCGACCCCGGCCAGCCCGAGCAGCCAGAGCCCGGTGCCGGGCTCGGGCACCGCCGAGGTGAAGCTGAAGTCGTCGCCCACCCAGTTGCCCGACTGGCTGCCGAACTCGGTCCGGTCGATGCGGTAGCCGGTGATGCCGCTCAGGGTGGTGAATACGGCCGTGTTCATGAAACTCAGCGGCTCGGGCTGGCCCGGGTGGTTCTCGGGCAGGGCCAGGCTGACCGAGGCCAGCACCGTGCTGCCGTCCAGGGCATGCACCGTGACGCTGTCGGCGCCGCCGCCAAAGCCGTAGTACTCGTTGCGGCCGAACCAGGCGCCGGTCAGCACCAGGGCGGTGCTCAGCAGCATGCCGTCATTGCTGACCCCATTGCCCTGGTTGGTCAGGTAGCGCCGGCCCGAGTGCGGGATGCCGAACAAGGGGCCGGGCGTGGGCGTGGTCTGCACCCGGAACTCGTCGCCCCCGATCGCCAGGCCGCTGTCCCAGGACACACCGCCGTAGAGGCTGCTGTCGGCATTGGCGAAGTACAGGCCGCCCAGCGTGTCGAGCGCGGGCGGTGTGGGCAGGTCGTCGAAGGTCAGCGTCGCGGCCCGGGCCGTGGCCAGCGCGCCGGGCAGCACCAGCAGCAGCAGCGCGTTTTTCCAGGGTTGTCGCATCACAGGCTCCTGATCGTGGTCCAGAGGCCTGGATCCTAGTGCAGTGTTCAACGCTATTCGCGACATAAAACCGTGGATTTGCCGCTGTGGCGGCGTTGCAAATCCTCGCCATGCCACTGGGCATGGCTGC
>JAYUQJ010000240.1:0-4005 GCA_043756825.1 Betaproteobacteria bacterium
CCGCGCCGGGTCACATGGCGTTTGAAGTGGTCGGTGTTCCTGTCGTGCGTATCCAGGCGAGACCACTCGAAAAGCACGTCCTGGGGCAGATCAAACCGACCATAGTAGAAGTTGATCGGAGAAATGCGGCGCAGCAGCATCTGTGCCATCGGCACGTCCTTTAGGGCCCAGTGGATCGGAAAGAAGAAGCGGGTCAACCCGTCAGTCACGGCCAACTGCCGGGTCGGATCGAGCCGCTTGATGAAGTACCACCAGACCATGTACAGCGAGGTGAAGTTGCCAGGGTGGTATTTGTAGTGGTCACAGACGATCTGTCCTCCCGGCTTGAGAACGCGACTCAGTTCTTTCAGGCTGCCCGGCGTGCTGGGCGTGTGCTGCAGCACGCCCAGGCAAACCACGGCGTCGAAGAACCCCGACTCGAAAGGGATGTTGCCGATGTCAGCCTGAAACAACGTCAGGCGGTCATGGGGCATGTTGTTGTCGTGGTTGGCGTCCACTGCGCTGCTGAAATCGAAGGAGTAGACGAGTGCACCGTGCTTGAGCAGGACTTCGGTGAACCGTCCTGCGCCCGATCCCGCCTCCAGCACTCGCAACCCGTGCAACTCCGAGAGCGGCCGACCAAATGCCTGCTCCAGCCGAACTTCGGTGATGGATGTCCCGGTGTAGGAGTCGAACTGCGTCTTCTTGAAGGTGTTCCACTGCAGGCCAAAGGCATCGGCGTAGTTGCTGTCTGGCACGAATCTCGGTACGCCGCGACGAATGGGATAGCGCTGGCCATCGCCGACGAGCATCTCGTCGTGCGCTTGCAGACAGGTTCGAGTCCGGGGACAAATGAAGTGTTGGTGGTCCATGGTTCCTTGGCCATGTTGATCGATCACCAGGCACGGGCGTGGCACCGTGACCGGCGATCTCAAGCGCGCAGTTACAGGGACGCGCCGTACTCTCGGCGCCACATCTCGAAGAACGCGAGCCCGAATAGGTGTTCCTTGACCGGTCGACCGACATCGAGGCCGTGGAACAACCCCTGGACCTGCCCCGGATCAAAGATAGACGCCCCGTCGAGCAGCACGTCCTGGAACCGGTCACGCCATGGCCCCTTGCGCAGCCAGGTGTCGAGGGGGATGCCAAAGCCTTGCTTCCGAGTTTGATCGAACCCTGCCGGCAGCAGGCGCCCAGCCAGTTTCTTCAGGATTCGCTTGCGCGCATGCGGCAGTGCCTTCAGACGCGAGGGCACGCGGCCGTATGCGAACTCGATGACATGCTGATCCAGGAACGGGGCGCGGATCTCGAGAGAGTTGAGCATGCTGGCGCGGTCAACTTTCACCAGGATGTCCTCCGCCATGTAGTTGGCGAAGTCGAAGCGCGTCACGCGCTGGACGGCATCCGGCACGACAGGGATCCGGGCTTGTCGGATGTCCTCAGCTCGGAATTCCCAATCGTCGTGAGCGCGCAGGAGCCTGCGTCGCAAGGTGCGATCGAACATGCCTGAGAAGACCGGCAGATCAGTGGTGGGGTCGGCCTGCCACTGGGCAAGGAAGTTCCGTCCTCTGGCACCGGCCGGCAGAACCGAGGCCGATATCGAAGCCAGGCCCCGGCGTAGCATCCCAGGGAGCGTTTGGTTCTGACGGGCCAGCCAGGCCATGCGGCTCGCGGAGTGATACCCGCCGAAAAGTTCATCCCCTCCATCACCCCCGAGCGCCACCTTACAGTGGCGCGCAATCTGCCGGCTCACCAGGAACGTGGGGATCATGGATGAGTCGACTATGGGTTCATCGTACTGCCGTACCAGCACGGACAGTATCTCCGGCTCCACGTCGTCAGCCTGGAGCAGGGTGTGATCGGTGCCGAAATGGTCGGCGATCAACTGCGCATGGGCAGACTCGTCGTACTGCGCGTTGTGCTGGAAGCCGACGGTGAAAGTCTTGACCTGTCGCCGGCCACGCGCGGCCAGAGCCGTGATCAGGCTGGAATCCACGCCACCGCTGAGCAACAACGCCACGGGCACGTCGGCCTCTAGTTGGCGTTGCACCGCCTGGTACAGCAGTTGTTCCAGTTCATCGATCAGGCCTTGGTCATCGACAGCGTCAGCGCCCGGGGCCAGATCAGGCAGTGACCAATAGCGCCAATGCACCAGATGCCCACTGTCCAGCGAGAAGCAGGCCGCATGGCCGGCCTCGAGCTTGTTCATGCCCTTCAGGATGCAGAGATCACCCGGCACGTACCCCATCGTGAGGTAGCAGTCCAGGGCATCGGTGTCGATCCGGCGAGCGATCTGCGGATCGGCCAGCAAGCCTTTCAATTCCGAGGCGAAGCGCAGTTCACCAGGTATGGCCTTGTAGAACAGCGGCTTTTCGCCGGCGCGATCCCGGGCGATCAGAAATGTCCGCGCCTGCACGTCCAGGATGCCCATCGCGAACATGCCATTGAGCCGCTCCAGGAAGGCGCGTCCCCACTGCCGGTAGGCTGCAAGCACGACTTCGGTGTCGGAACTCGAATGAAAGTGGTGTCCCAGCCCCTTAAGGGTCTCGCGCAACTCGCGATGGTTGTAGATCTCGCCATTGAAGGCGATGACCAGCCTGCCGTCGTCGCTCTGCATCGGCTGGTGGCCCGACGGGCTCAGGTCGACGATCGATAGCCGCCGATGACCCAGGCCGACCCTGCCGTCCTCGGACCAGTACTCGCCGGCATCGTCTGGGCCGCGGTGGTGCAGCCGGTCACGACCTTCGATCAACCATTGGCGATCGGTGATTCTCCGTGAGGAAGCGATGCCTACGATGCCACACATGACAACAGCTGAAAGGGTGGTGTGCTGGTCAGCGTGCCGGACCGTCGCGCCGTTGCGCCAGGGGTTTGTGCCGCTGCCAGGCACGGTGCGCGCTTCATGCCAAGGCCCTCTCCAAGTCTCGCTTGTCCGGAAAATTCACCAGAACGCCCATGCCCTTTTTCTGAAAAACGACCATGCTTCCAAGTGCGACAGCCGAGGCATGCGCATCAGCTACGACACAGCCGATGTCGGCAACAGAGCCCGCCCCGCCATGCGCGATGACCGGGATGTTGACGGCGTCTGCAACCTGTCGGACCAGGTCCAGGTCGAAGCCACTCCAGCTGCCCTCGCGTTCGATGCATGTCAGCAGGATCTCGCCCGCACCCATGCGCTCGGCCTGCCGGGCCCAATCTACTGGATTCAGGTTGCAGGTCCGCGTTCCGGCATGCGTCCGCACTTTGGCATGGCCCAGCAAATCGCGCCCGACATCGATGGACACAATTGCCGCCTGACTGCCGAACGTGGCCGCGATCTCGGAGATGACCGCCGGCCTCTCGACCGCTGCGGTGTTGAGGATGACTTTCTCGACGCCGATCTTGAAAACCGCTTCGGCCTGGGCCAGGTTGCGGATGCCGCCGCCGTAGGCCAGCGGCATGAAGCATTCATTGGCTAAATCGGCCAGCAGGGCCAGATTCGGGCCGCGACCCTCTCGCACTGCCGTGATGTCCAGGATGCACAACTCGTCGACCTCTAACTCGTTAAAGATCCGCACCGTGTTGCAGGGATCGCCCACGTAAGTGAAGCGGCCGAAGCGCACGGTCTTCACCAGGCTTTCGCCCCGGAGCAGCAAGACCGGAATGACGCGAGTTCGCAGCATCTACATCCTCGCAAAATTGGCCAGGAGCGTCATGCCGAAGCGATGGCTCTTCTCTGGATGGAACTGGGCACCCACGATGTTGTCGCGCACGATGGCCGCATCGAAGTCGAGGCCGTAATGCGTGCGTAGCAAGGTGTTGGCCGGATCATCCACTTGTACGAAGTAAGAATGCACGAAGTAGAAGCGCGGTTCGGGTGGTAGCCCCGCAGTCAAGGCATGTGCCTGGCTGGGGTGCACCAGGTTCCAGCCCATGTGCGGCACCTTCAGACCGGGCCGCGCCGGAAAGCGGCGTGTGTCCGCTGCGATCCAGCCGAGGCCGGGCTCCTGTCCCTCCTCGCTGCCGCGTGTCAGCAGCTGCATGCCC
>JAYUQJ010000241.1:0-3978 GCA_043756825.1 Betaproteobacteria bacterium
ACAAACAGTCCTCAGGACTGTTTGTGTCCGGGCTCAGCCTATATCGAGCACGTTTTGTGGTGTTGCTCGGTCACGCTCGAAATCCTCTCAGTCTCTGAGGCCGCCGTCATTTTCTATTTACGGATTCCGATGAAACGATTGCTCGTGTTGTGGCTGGCTTGCGCCAGCATGATTTCGGCGCTGGCGCAAGCGCCACAGGCCCCCGAAATGGCCGCCAAGGTCTACCTGCTGCTGGACCTGGGTAGCGACCAGGTGCTGGCCGAGCGCGGCGCCGATACCCAGGCCGACCCGGCATCGCTGACCAAGCTGATGACCGCCTGGCTGGTGTTCGATGCGCTCAAGGCCAAGAAGCTCACGCTGACCCAGACCCTGCCGGTGTCGCTGCGGGCCTGGGGCGAGCGCAAGGGCGGTGGTTCGCTGATGTTCATCGACCCCAAGATGACACCCGGCGTTGACGAACTGCTGCGCGGCATGATTGCGGTATCGGGCAATGACGCTGCAGTGGCGCTGGCCGAGGGCGTGGCGGGTTCGCTGGACGGTTTCGTCGGCATGATGAACCGCCAGGCCCAGGCCTGGGGCCTGAAAAACACCCAGTTCAAGAACGTTACCGGCCTGACCGAGCCCGGCCACTACAGCAGCGCGCGCGACCTTGCGGTGATCGCGGCCCATGTGGTGCGCGACTTCCCCGAGTCCTACGCCACCTATTACGCGCTGCGCAACTACACCTTCAACAACATCCGGCAGGACAACCGCAACATGCTGCTCGGACGCGACCCGTCCATCGACGGCATGAAGACCGGCTACACCGACGCGGCCGGCTATTGCCTGATCGCCAGCGCCCAACGCGACATGCCCAACGGCAAGCGCCGCCTGGTCAGCGTGGTGATGGGGGCCGCCTCGCGCGAGGCCCGGGCCAGCGAAAGCCAGAAGCTGTTGAACTGGGGCTACACCGCCTGGGACGCGGTGCGCCTGTTCGAGGCCGGCACGGCCGCTGCCACCGCCCCGGTGTGGAAGGGCAAGCAGCCCACGGCGGCGCTGGGCGCCTTGCGGCCGATGGTGGTGACCGTCGCCAAGGGCGAAGGCGCCAGGCTCAAGACCACGGTGCTGCGCACCGACCCCCTGGTGGCACCGCTGGCCCGGTCCCAGGTGGTGGGCAGCCTGGAGGTGAGCACCGCCGCCGGCGCCAAGGTGGCCAGCCTGCCGCTGGTGGTGTTGGAGCCTGTGGAACAGGCCGGTCTGCTGGGGCGGGCCTGGGATTCGATCCGCCTGTGGATCAAGTAGCGCGCCCTGGCCTCGCCAGGCGCCAGCGCACGGGCTTGGCGCGGGATTTAGCCAGTGGCCCGGCTTTGGTCTAAGCTCAGCCTGCACCGCAGCAGGCTGTGACCCTGGCACAGCGCCACCCCGCCGGACTACCCACCACAAGGCCCGCCATGCCGCAAACCGCGCCCGCACTGCCCGATACCCTGTGCCACCTCAATGGCCAGACCCTGCCGCTGCGCGATGCCAAGGTCTCGGTGCTGGATCGCGGCTTTCTCTTCGGCGACGGCGTCTATGAGGTGGTGCCGGTCTACGGGCGCCGCCTGTTCCGCTTCGACGAGCACATGGCCCGGCTGCAGCGCAGCCTGGGCAAACTGCGCATCGACAACCCGCACAGCCGCGACGGCTGGATGGCGCTGCTGCGCGAATTGGTGGCGGCGCAGCCGGCCGAGGATCAGCTCGTCTACATCGAGCTCACCCGCGGGGTGGCACTGCGCGACCATGTGATGCCGGTGGGCATCGCGCCGACGGTTTTTGCCATGACCAGTGCGATGAAACCACCGTCGGCCGAGACTCGCCACCAAGGGGTGGCCTGCATCACTGCGCGCGATTTCCGCTGGGAGCGCGGCGACATCAAAAGCGTCTCGCTGCTGGGCAATGTGCTGGCGCGCCAGATGTCGGCCGACCATGGCGCGGCCGAGACGGTGATGTTTCGCGATGGCTGGCTCACCGAGGCCTCGGCCAGCAATGTCTGGGTGGTTCACGAGGGTGCCTTGCTCGGCCCGCCCCGAGGCGAGCATGTGCTCGAAGGCATCCGCTATCGCCTGCTGGCCGAATTGTGCGAAGAGGTGGGCATCGCCTACAACCTGCGCCCTATCGCCGAGGCCGACGTGCGTGCCGCTGATGAACTGATGCTCAGCTCGGCCACCAAGGAGGTGCTGCCCATCACCCGGCTGGATGGCGAGCCGGTGGGCCACGGCGCACTGCGCGGCCGGCCCGGGCCGGTGTATGCGCGGCTCTATGAGGCCTACCAGCGCGCCAAGCAGGAACAATCGATCTGAAACCGCCTGCCCGCACCACCCCCTGATTGCCATGCCGCCCCCTGACATCCCGCCCGAGCAATCGTTGATCGACTACCCCTGCGCCTTCCCGATCAAGGTGATGGGGGCCAAGGCGGATGGCTTTGTCGAAGCGATGACCGGGCTGGCTCGGCAGTTCGATCCGCTGTTCGACGCCGGCCGTATCGAGGTCCGGGCCAGCAGCGGCGGGCGCTACCTGGGGCTCACGCTCACCGTCAATGCCACCAGCCGCGAGCAGCTCGACGCGCTCTACCGCACCCTGTCCAGTCACCCGATGGTCAAGGTGGTGCTCTAGTTTTGCCTGCCCGGCATGCAGATCCGCCACCTCGGGCGCCAGCCCTACGAGCCCACGGTGCAAGCCATGCGCAGCTTCACCGAAGCCCGCAGCGCCGACACGCCCGACGAGATCTGGTTGGTCGAGCATGACCCGGTCTTCACCCAGGGCCTGGCCGGCAAGGCCGAGCACCTGCTGGACGCTGGCGGCATACCGGTGGTGGCCACCAACCGGGGCGGGCAGATCACCTACCACGGCCCTGGCCAGGTGCTGGCCTACCCCTTGATCGATCTGAAGCGCCTGGGCATCTACGTCAAGGAGTATGTCTACCGGCTGGAGCACGCCGTGCTCAAGGTGCTGGAGGCCGAGCAGATCACCGGCCACCGCCTGGCTGGCGCCCCCGGCATCTATGTGCGCCTGGCCGACCCGCACAGCCATGCCGCGCTCACCGGCCCGGCCGCTGCGGCCGACCCCTTCCGGGGGTTGGGCAAGATCGCGGCGCTGGGGGTCAAGATCAGTCGCCACTGCAGCTACCACGGGGTGGCGCTGAACGTGGCGATGGACCTGCGGCCCTTTGCCGGCATCAACCCCTGCGGCCATGCCGGGCTGCAGACGGTCGACCTCGCTACACTCGGGGTTTACACTGATCCGAACACCGTGGCGCGACAACTGGGCGAGCGTCTGGCGGCGCAGTTCACGCCCTGACCTACCGATGCCCGCAGGGAAAGCACACCATCATGGCCACTGAAAATGTCGTCCGCCAGGCCCAGGACGCTGCCAGCTACGACGCCAGCGCCAAGCAGAAAGCGCAGGCCAAGACTGCCCGCATCCCGATCAAGGTGGCAGCCGCCGAGGTGCTGAAGAAGCCCGACTGGATTCGCGTCCGGGCCGGCTCGCCGAGCACGCGCTTCTACGAGATCAAACAGATCCTGCGCGAGAACAAGCTCAACACCGTCTGCGAGGAGGCCAGTTGCCCGAACATCGGCGAGTGCTTCGGCAAGGGCACGGCGACCTTCATGATCATGGGCGACAAGTGCACCCGCCGCTGCCCGTTCTGCGATGTCGGCCACGGCCGGCCCGACCCGCTGGATGCCGACGAGCCGGTCAACCTGGCAAAGACGATCGCGGCGCTGAAGCTGAAATATGTCGTCATCACGAGTGTGGACCGCGACGACCTGCGCGACGGCGGTGCGGCGCATTTTGTCGACTGCATCCGCAAGACACGCGAGCTGTCACCCGACACACGCATCGAGATCCTGACCCCCGATTTCCGCGGCCGCATGGACCGCGCGCTGGACATCCTGAAGGCCGCCCCACCGGATGTGATGAACCACAACCTCGAAACCACGGCGCGCCTGTACAGGCAGG
>JAYUQJ010000242.1:0-11298 GCA_043756825.1 Betaproteobacteria bacterium
GAATCAGGCATTGACCACCGCCAATCCGGTTCTGATCCCCACGCTCAGGCGCTATGGCATGGCCGTCTGGCTGCACCGCGCGGCGGCCCAGGCCAACCTCGCCGCCGTGCACCTGCTGCAGCGATGGGGCCTGAAAGACCGGGTCAAGCGTTGGCTGCGCGGGGCGTCGAAAGGGTGAGCATGGCACCTGCATTTTCAATCTACCTCGATCTGGTGCGTTTCATCGCGGCTTGCCTGGTGGTGGTTTACCATTCGAACTCGCGCTTGATCGTTGAAACGCCACTGCCATTTTCTCAGTATGGCCACAGTGCCGTCATCATATTTTTTGTTTTGTCTGGTTATGTGATAGCGTTTGCCACCGATACCAAGGAGCATACTGCCAGGCTCTATTGGGCCAGCCGCCTGTCGCGCGTCTTGTCATTGGCGCTGCCGGTGGTGCTGCTGACGCCGCTGCTGGATTCGATAGGCGAATCATTGGCGCCGGCCTTGTATGCCGGCAATACCACGCATGACCTGGCGTGGTTGCGGGTCCTGACGAGCCTGCTTTTCATGAACGAGATCTGGTCGGTGTCGATCATGTCGTTCTCGAACATAGCCTATTGGTCACTGAATTACGAAGTCTGGTATTACGTACTGTTTTCAATTTATGTCTTTGTCAGCCGTGGTCGCCGTTGGATCTGGCTACTAGGGGTGGCTGCCCTGCTCGGGCCTAAAATCCTGCTGCTCGCACCTATCTGGTGTGCGGGGGTGTTGATCTACCGGTGGCAGGGGCTTCATAAACTGCCTGAGTGGTCGGCCTGGCTGTGCGTCGGGGCATCGATTGCGCTGTTTTATGCGTTTGAGCAGAGCCGGATCGCCGACAGCGTCAGCGCGCAGCTCAAGACGCTGATTGGGGCGCACCTGCACCGCGAGCTGGCTTTTTCGAAATGGTTTTTGACAGATTATCTGCTGACGCTCATCGTCGGGCTCAATTTTATCGGTATGCGAGGTATTGCGCGGCGTTATGAACGGCTGGCGCTGATGCTGGAGAAGCCGATCCGGGCGCTTGCCGCCTACACCTTCTCGATTTACCTTCTGCACCAACCGCTGATTTATTTTTGGGCCGCCCTGATCGACCTGCCAGCCACCGGGTATACCCGTTATTCGGCGGTGATGTTTGGCGTGTTTGCCACCATCTGGTTGATCGGCAGCCTGACTGAACGACGCCGATTTGCTTTGCGGCAGTTTTTGTTCGCGGTCATCGGTCGGGTCGAATCCCATGCGCTGGTGCAACGCCTGCTGGTCAGGCATCGGCCTGGCGCGGGCGTCGGCGGGCGCGCGCCATGATGCGTTTTTTCAAGCGGCTGCTGACCGAGTTCAAAACCCGGGGTGGCGCCGGATTTGTCCGGTTTCTGGCCTTGCGGCTTCTGCAATGGCGTGCGGACGTGCTGTACGAGGTTGATTTGGCGGTATTGGCGGCCAACCCGCCGCTGCAGCCGGCAGCGCCGCTGGTGCGGGTGGGGCGGCACAACCTGGGCAGTGAGGCCACTGCGCAGGCCGAGGCCGGGGTGTTGACCGCAGAAAACCACGCCTACCGCGAGGCCTTGCAGGGCGATGATCAATTGCTGGCGGCGCTCGATGCGCAAGGGCAGGTCACCAGCTACGGATTCGTGCTGTTTGATTCCTTCTACAAACGGATACTGGACGAGCCCCGCAACACACCGATGATCGGCAACTGTTTCACTTTGCCAGCCTGGCGTGGGCGGGGCCTCTACCCCCGCCTGCTGGTGGCCACCTGCCAGCACCTCGCCGCACAGGGGCACAGCCGGGCCATCATCACCTGCGCACCCGACAACCTGGCATCGGTGCGGGGTATCGAGAAGGCCGGGTTTAAGCGGGTCAGAACCGTCCGCAGCCTGGTCTTGTTGACCCGCTGGATAGCCTGGCAAGGCCACAGTTCCGCGCCGGCGGCAGGCAAAGCATGAAACCGATGGCCGTGCCGCCTGCGACGGGTTTGGCCAGTTCACACCACGGGTCTTCTGCCGGGCCCTTGGCGGTGCCTGTGCCGCCGCTGGTGATGCATGTGGTCTACCGCATCGATACCGGCGGGCTCGAGAATGGCGTGGTCAACCTGATCAACCACATGCCGGTGGGTGCCTTTCGCCATATGGTGCTGGCGCTGTCGGTGGTGACTGATTTCCGCCGCCGGGTGACCCGCCCGGATGTCGAATTCATCGCCCTGAACAAGCCCCCCGGCCATGCGGTCAAGCTCTACCCCCGGCTGGTGCAACTGTTTCGCCACTACCGGCCAGCCATCGTGCATACCCGCAACCTGGCGGCGCTGGAAGCCGCCGTGCCGGCCTGGTTTGCCGGCGTTCCGGTGCGCATCCATGGCGAGCATGGGCGCGATGTCGACGATCTCGACGGCAGCCGGCGCAAATACCAGTGGATGCGCCGTATCTACCGGCCCTGGGTGAATCAGTATGTGGCCCTGTCGCAGGATCTGGCCACTTACCTGGAGCATCGGGTGGGTATTCCGCGGCAACGGATCAAGCAAATCTACAACGGCGTCGATATCCAGTTGTTCCATCCCGCGCTTGCGCCGCAGCCGCCGCCCGGTTGCCCGTTCAAGCCGGGTGAACACTGGATCGTCGGCAGCGTCGGCCGCATGCAGCAGGTCAAAGACCCGCTGCTGCTGGCCAACGCATTTGTGCGGGCCTTGCAGCTGGCGCCGGACCTGCGCGCTCGACTGCGCCTGGTGATGGTCGGGGACGGGCCGATGCGCCAGCCGGCCCAGGCCGTGCTGGACGCGGCAGGCCTGGCCGGCCTGGCCTGGCTGCCGGGCGAGCGGCATGACGTGCCCGATGTGATGCGCGGCCTGGATTGCTTCGTGCTGCCGTCGCGGGCCGAAGGGGTGTCAAAGCACCGGCCAGGTCGTGCTGGTGGAAATCAACGCCCGCTTCTGGGGCAGCCTGCCTTTGGCAATGCAAGCGGGAGCTGGGTTTGCCTAAATGGTGTACTACGCAGCGCTGGGCGCGACCCTGCCGCCCCGGCCGCCGCCGCGCGACAATCTGCGCTGCCGCATGGTGGTGAACGAGATCAAGCGCTTGGTGCGATTGCTGCTAGCGCCGCTACCTATCAAGGAACCAAGTTTCAAAATCAATCCTTTGGTTGAATTGCGGCTGTTTACAGCCGATTTATTCAGGCAGAACGTTTGTTATTTTGTATGGTCCATCAACGACCTCAACGGCCAATTTATCGCGTTTGGGGCGTTAGGTTCAGGTGAGCGGCTACAGGATGAATACGCTTCCCGGGGCGAACCTACAGTCTGGCACCTTGCATACACTGATTCCGTACCAGGCGAATTTAATCGCCGCGCCGCTTATTTTATTTGAGGTTGAAAATGGCTGAAGAGTTTAGGATCGTAGTATTTACGGGGGACCTGATGTACTCCGTCCGTCGGGGTATTATCGACATCGATGATACAGTTAAAAATGTCCAATGGTTGATTGTTTGGCACGCTCCTGAAAAGCCGATCAAAAAATTGATCAAAAATCAATGGATGAACATCAAGAAAAACGGATGGCGTTGGATTTCTTACCAGCTTGGGGAATTAATCAGCAAGGTCTTCGAGCCCGTTGATTCGGCCATCGAATCTGGATCGCCAGGTTATCGCTACACCCTGGCCGGCATGGCGGCGCGCCCTAACATCATCTTGCTAAAAGTCGCCGATCTGCACCACTCTGAGGCTCTGCAAAGAGTGCAGAGTTTCAGGCCCAGCTTGGGTTTATCGATGGCGGCACCTATTCTGAAATTACCGCTGTTTTCCACTCCATCGATGGGCACCTTAAATTTGCACAAGGGCCGCTTGCCAGACTATCGCGGAATGCCGCCTGCTTTTTGGGAATTTTGGAACGGAGAAAAGAGTGTTGGATGTTCGGTGCATTGGGTAGACGAAAAGCTCGACACCGGCTACTTGCTGAAGACAGGCAGCGTTGCGCTACAACAGTATTCCACAATCAAGGGCGTTCAACGTCAGCTCGATGAATTGGGCTTTGATCTGATGGCGCAGGCGGTGTTGAAATGTGTTGCGGGGCAAGTTGATAGCGCAGCGCAGCAGGCCGGTGGCCGAACCTACCGGAAGCCGAACTTGTTGCAGGTACAACAATTGACCGCACGACTGGCTGGAGCGCAGGTGGAAGGGCGCCGGCCGTTGCGTAATATCTTGCGAGCGAGGGCGATTGACGTTGCGCTGTTTTGCTCCCAGCTTGGTTTGCGAAAGTTCCTGCGGCCGCGGATAACAGTGGTTTTGTATCACCGGGTTAGCGACGATGTTAGGGATAATCTTACGGTTGGCATTGAGCAGTTTGATCGGCAAATGATGCTTTTAAAACGCCATTGTCAGTTAGTATCATTGGATGATGTGTTGCGTATGTCGGTCGTTCCGGCATCCGGTCGGCCGTTGGTGGCAGTCACCTTCGATGATGGTTATCTAGACAACTACACAAACGCGGGGCCAGCTTTGCTCAGGCATGGCGTACCGGCTGCATTTTTTGTGTCCACCGGCATTGTTGGGACTGAGCGTGCGTTTCCGCATGATGTGCGGCGGGGCGGCGCATCAATTCCGAACATGACGTGGGACCAATTGCGACGGATGCGTGACTGGGGATTTATAATTGGCTCGCATTCTGTGGACCACATCGACTGCGCCGCCGAAGCCGAAGACACAGTGCTGGCCGAACTCCTGCAATCCAAAGCCGACCTTCAGCGGGAATTGGGTGTTCAAGCGCCGGTATTTGCCTACCCATACGGCGGTCGCAAGAACATGACCGCCGAGCGTCTGGCGCTGGTTCGGCAGGCCGGCTATGTTGGTTGCCTATCGGCATACGGGGGTAGCAATATAAGCACGATCGATCCCTTCAACGTGATGCGCCGAGGCGTACATTGGGAGTATTCAGACAAAGCCTTTCTGTTGGCTTGCCACGGTTTGCGATGATGGGCACGGCGCCGCCACTCATATTGCACGTGCTGCACCATTTGGTAATCGGCGGCATGGAAAATGGCTTGATCAATCTGATTAATAGTATGCCTGCGGAAGACTTCCAACATGCGGTCATTTGCATCGAAGATTACTCTGATTTTCGGGAAAGGATTTTAAATCCAGAGGTGCAGGTCTTCGCGCTGAATCGGTCAAAGATCGGCCTGATGCAGTTGCGCTGGCGCCTGTTCAGAAAATGCCAGGAATTGCGGCCTGCCATCCTGCACAGCCGAAATCTCTCAGGACTGGATGCCTTGTTGCCTGCGCGTTTGGCAGGGGTTGCGCATATTGTGCACGGTGAGCACGGCTGGGATATGGATAATCTGGATGGCCGGCGCTGGAAGCCGGCGTTGTTGCGCCGGCTGCATTCGCCCATGGTGAGCCGGTATGTAACGGTTTCCAAGGATCTGGAGCGCTACTTGTTCCAACGCGCCGGCATCGCGCCGGCGCGCATAGCTCAAATCTACAACGGGGTTGATACGGATCGCTTCCAACCGCGCTCAAAGCCGGCTGAGTTGCCAGGCATGCCTGCTGGATTCGTCGACGCAGAAAATATTGTGGTGGGCACGGTGGGCAGACTGCAGCCGGTCAAAGATCAGGCGTCCTTGCTTTATGCGGTGGCGGTGGTGCGACAACGGCGGTCGCCAGGCGCTCAGCATTTGAGGGTGGCCATCGTGGGCGACGGGCCTTTGCAAGGCAGCTTGCGATCTCTCGCGCAGTCGCTTGGTTTGACGGACCTTTGTTGGATGCCGGGTGCCTTGAGTGATGTGCCAGCGGCCCTTTCGGCCATGGACCTCTTTGCATTGCCGTCGCTCATGGAGGGCACTTCGAATACCTTGCTCGAGGCCATGGCCTCAGGCTTGCCGGTTTTAGCCACGGCGGTTGGTGGCAACCCTGAACTGCTCGACCCAGGCGTCGTTGGGGCCTTGTTCAAGCCACGCGATGTCCATGGCCTGTCCGGTCTAATCGAGCAATTTTTAAATGATCCCGGGATGCGCAGGCGTCAGGGGGGTGCGGCCCGTGAACTGGCCGTGCGCAAATTCGGCTTGTCGGCTATGACCTCGGCCTACGCTGGTTTGTATGCCGGTTTGCTGGCCGGCCACCCATCAGGGTCGACGTGTCGACCCTGATGCCGTGACCGTCCGTCACGCCCCCGACCATTGTGCTGTCACAGCGTTGCAGACTTCATGGTTTGTGTCCGCAAGCAAGCGAGGCTATGCGGAATCACCGGAATCTATGACACTCGAGGCGTCAGCGAGATATCGACTGGCGGGCTCCAGATTCTAGTGTCAGCTCATTCTTTTTTTCCTGATAAGAAACCTGTCTCAGTCAAACCCGAGCGATTATTTGATTAATTGTAACTGGGTCTCCATTTCTGACGTTCAAGTTCAGGCTTTGCCCTGAATGGCGCCGCGTTGGGCCCGAATGGTCGTCTGAACTGGGTGTGGCGTCGACGGGTTAAGGCTGATTTCTAATCAGGTTTTCTTTACTTGAATTATTTACTCCGTAGTATAGAAGTCCAAAAGCCTGGCCAGAATATGACGGCGTCTCGTTGTTCGAGCGATGCTGATCGGCGATGGACATACAAGTGCAGAGCCTGAATCGTGATTTGGTTCATGTCTGCTTAGCCTGACGAGAAAAATTTGCATAGACACCATATCCAGTGAAAAACGTATACCCAGTAGAAGAGCGGCATGGACTGCGGAACGACATTCAGGGCTTGCGCGGTGTGGCGATCTCGCTTGTTGTACTTTTCCACGCTGGGCTACCGGGCATACCCGGTGGTTTCGTTGGCGTTGACGTCTTTTTCGTGATTTCTGGTTTTTTAATAACAGGGCTCCTACTCAAAGATATTGATAGGTACGGTCGAATCAATTTTCTGGACTTCTTCGCGCGCCGCGCGAGGAGGCTGGTTCCGGCTGCATTGTTATTGTTAATCGTGGTAATGACTATTTCTGTTTGGCTTTATCCGCCGGATGAGCAACGCGAGTGGCAATCGGCTGCCCGCGCTGCCGCGCTGTACATGTCGAACTTATGGCTGGCAGGCCGTTCCCTGGACTACTTCGAATCGAGCGCGCACGCCAATCCTTTGCTGCACACTTGGTCGCTCGCTGTCGAAGAACAGTTCTACTTGGTATGGCCGCTCCTACTTTGGCTAATGACCAGGCGCGCTTCAAAGGGTGCGGAAGATTTGCGTAGTTCCTTGTTAATTAAAGTAGCTCTAATATCGCTGGCCTCGCTCGTAGCCTGTCTGTGGTTGACAGATCGCGCCCAGCCTTGGGCCTTCTTTGGTATGCCTTTGAGAGCGTGGGAATTTGGCCTGGGTGCCCTCGTAGCGCTCAGAGGGCTCAGCCCCAAGGAAGGTCATATCGCCTCGGCTGCAACTTGGGGTGGCCTCGCGGCAATCGTAGCTGCGGCCACACTGATTCAGGAGGGTCAAGCCTTTCCAGGTTATATGGCAGCTTTGCCAGCAGGCGGCACTGCGCTCCTTCTGCTTGGCCTCGGAAGTTCAGCCCGAAACAACGGTGTGGTGCGCATGTTGTCTTCTTGGCCATTTGTCAAGATTGGCAACATTTCATATTCTTGGTATCTGTGGCACTGGCCATTTTTCGTGTGGGCCGAGGTGCTGTGGCCGATTCGCAGTGGCGGACTAGTAGCCGCGACTATTTGCGTCTCTATCGTGCCTGCTGCGCTGAGCCTACACTTGGTCGAGAACCCGATTCGTCGCGCCAACTTCGATGGATGGAGTAGTCGGTTAGTTGTTTTAGTGGCTCTTGGAAGTTCATTGTTGGTCGCTGGGGTCGCTTGGTTGTTGATACAACTGCCAGTTCCTGCGAATCAAGCAGCAGAGCAAGCACGATTCAGTAAGGCCGCAGCAGACATGAAGAGGTTGTACTCTCAGGGTTGTTTGGCTAACATGCTGGAGACTGAAGTCAGGTCTTGCTCCTTTGGTTCTGTCGACTCGAAGCAATTGGTTGTACTGTTCGGCGATTCGCATGCCGCCCACTTGATGCCGGCGCTGATGGTGTTAGCAAAACGGCATGACTGGCGACTTGTGACTTTGACCAAGTCCGCTTGTCCTGCGCTCGACATTTCAATGTACAACGATAAGCTGCGACGTGGTTACCGTGAGTGTGATGCGTGGCGCTTACGCGCGCTCGCGCAGATCGCTGAGTTGAAACCTCAGATGGTGGTTTTGGCGAGTTCGAGTATATACCCCGTCGAGGCTAAGGTACGGGCGGAAGGTTTGTCGCGGATGCTCGACAAATTGCGCCAAATGAGTCTGCACCAAGTGGTAATTCGAGATTCGCCTTGGCCGGGATTCAATGTTCCTGGCTGCCTTGGGCGAGCCACGTGGCTTGGTCGAGATGCTGCTCGGGCCTGCACTTTTGGCCGGGATGCAAACGAGGTATGGTATCCGACAGCGGCGGAGGCTGATCGCGTTGCCACTACAGCAATAGCCTCGGCGCAGTACCATGATCTTTCGAATGCTTTTTGCGCGACCCCGACGTGCGAAGTTCAACGAGACAGCATGATCATTTTTAGCGACTCCAATCATCTGACTTTCGATTTTTCTGAGGCTTTGGCCCCTCAACTGGCGCGTGCACTTACGGGCTCGCTCGGGCCGAACCATCCATTGCTGGCTATATCGGGTTCATGAGTTCAGGTGCTTGAAAGGGTCGGAGCGAGCAGTCAGAACCGAGGTGGCCGCCAGTTTCAGCCTCGACTCCATGATTGCAGCCTGACGCCGGCTATACGCCGACCGGCTGGCTGCCAGTTCCTGGCCAAGCTGAAGCCTGATGAGCCGGGTGTTGGGCCGGCACGGCATGCACGCGCAGGCCGAGGCGCAACCCGAACCGGCAAACGTTGCAGAAGTCATGCCGCACCTGTGATCCGTTGACAATCCGCCTACTCAGCCCCGCTAACATCTGCGCTGCAGCGTCAGCCTGTTGCAGGGTCGGCGTTCGAGGCCGGCCGTGCACTTGCGCTGATGGCCTACCGATGTTGTGCATTAGCCACCCAACTCCAGCCCATGTGCGGAATCACCGGAATCTTTGACACCCGAGGCGGCAGCGAGATCGCCACTGCGGTGCTGCAGCGCATGAACAATGCCCAGCACCATCGCGGCCCGGACGAGGGCAGCCTGCATGTCGAGGCCGGCCTGGGTTTTGGCCACCGCCGCCTGTCCATCATCGACATCGCCACCGGCCAGCAGCCGCTGTTCAATGAGGATGGCTCGGTGGTGGTGGTCTTCAATGGCGAGATCTACAACTACCAGGACCTGATCCCCGAGCTGCAGGCCCTGGGCCATGTGTTCCACACCAAGAGCGACACCGAGGTGATCGTGCATGCCTGGGAGCAGTGGGGCGAGGACTGCGTGCAGCGCTTTCGCGGCATGTTCGCCTTCGCGCTGTGGGACCGCAAGCGCCAGTCGCTGTTCATGGCGCGCGACCGGCTGGGCGTCAAGCCGATGTTCTATGCCCTGCTGGACGACGGCCTGCTGCTGTTCGGGTCTGAGCTGAAATCGCTGCTGGCCCACGGCGGCTTGCGGCGCGACATCGACCCGCTGGCTGTCGAAGAGTACTTTGCGCTGGGCTATGTGGCCGAGCCGCGCACCATCTTCCGCCAGGCGCTCAAGCTGCCGCCTGGCCATTCGCTGGTGATCCGCCGGGGTGAGCCGCTGGCCGCCCCGCGGCAATTCTGGGATCTGCGCTTCACGCTGGACAACCCTATCAGCGAGCAGGATGCGCAGCATGAAATGGTCGAGCGCCTGCGCGAATCGGTGCGCCTGCGCATGATCGCCGAGGTGCCGTTGGGCGCCTTCCTGTCGGGCGGGGTCGATTCCAGCGCGGTGGTGGCGATGATGGCGGGCCAGTCCGACGGGCCGGTCAACACCTGCTCGATGGCCTTCGACGACCCCCAGTTCAACGAGAGCGAATTCGCCCAGCTGGTGGCCGACCGCTACCGCACCCACCACCGGGTCGAGACGGTGGCGAGTGATGATTTCGACCTGATCGACACCCTGGCCCGGCTCTACGACGAGCCCTATGCCGACAGCTCGGCGATCCCCACCTACCGGGTCTGCCAGCTGGCGCGCAAGCATGTGACGGTGGCCTTGTCGGGCGACGGTGGCGACGAGACCTTTGGCGGCTACCGGCGCTACCGCATGCACCTGATGGAAGACCGCATGCGCGCGGCGGTGCCGGCGTCTATCCGCCTGCCGGTGTTCGGCCTGCTGGGGCGGGTGTATCCCAAGGCGGATTGGGCGCCACGGGTGTTCCGCGCCAAGACCACCTTCGAGGCGCTGGCCCGCACATCGGTGGATGCCTACCTCAATTCGGTCTCGATCCTGCGCGCGCCCATGCGCCAGCAGTTGTTCAGTGCCGGTTTCAAGCGCGAGCTGGCCGGCTACAGCGCCGGCGAGGTGTTCGACCACCATGCCCGCCGCGCCGGCACCGACGACCCGCTGGCCCTGATCCAGTACCTGGACACCAAGACCTACCTGGTCGGCGACATCAACACCAAGGTCGACCGTGCCAGCATGGCCCACAGCCTGGAAGTGCGCGAGCCGCTGATGGACCACCCCCTGGTCGAATGGCTGGCCACGCTGCCCTCGAACCTGAAGGTGCGCGGCCAGGAGGGCAAGTTCCTGCTGAAGAAGGCGCTGGAGCCTCAGCTGCCCAATGACGTGTTGTACCGGCCCAAAATGGGTTTCTCGGTGCCGCTGGCACGTTGGTTCCGCGGCCCGCTGAAGCAGCGGGTGCGCGACGCGGTGCTGGGCGACCGGCTGGCGGCCACCGGCTGGTTCGACCAAACCTACCTGCACCAGCTGGTGGACGCCCACCAGAGCGGCGCCAGCGACCACAGTGCGCCGCTGTGGTCGGTGCTGATGTTCGAGGCCTTCTTGCGCAACGTGGTCGATGCTGACGCCGACGGTGCTGTCACGGCGACCCAGGCGCCGGCCGCTCTCGGGCTGGCCGCATGACGCTGCGGGTCCTCCATGTGCTGGATCACTCGATCCCGCTGCACAGCGGTTACACCTTCCGCACGCTGGCCTTGCTGCGCGAGCAGCGCAAGCTCGGCTGGCAGACCTGCCACCTCACCAGCCCCAAGCACACCGCCAGCCAGGCGTTGCAAGAAACTGTCGACGGCTGGCAGTTCTTCCGCACGCCGCCGGTGGCCAACACCGGCCCGCGGCTGCCCGGCCTGGGCGAGTTCGCGCTGATGCGCCAGCTGGAGCGCCGCCTGGCCGAGGTGGCCGCCGAGCTCAGGCCGCAGGT
>JAYUQJ010000243.1:0-11298 GCA_043756825.1 Betaproteobacteria bacterium
GGCTCGTCCAGCAGCGCCACCACCCGCTGCTGCCCGGCCTGCACACCCAGGCGCTTCAGGGTGCTGGCCAGCAGGCCGGGCAGGCCAGTCGCCGGGCCAGCCGGGCCGGCCGGGTCGCTGACGAACAGCCAGGCCGACTCGACCACCAGCAAGGCGCGCACCGGAGGCGGCGACAACGCAGGCCCGGCGTCGGCGCCAGGCTTGGCCAGCGGCAGTGCAGGGCCGAGGCCGGCCGAGGGGTCGAAGGGCATCATGGGCGAGGGGCGTGCGGCGGAGGGGTGCAATCATCACTCATGCGCCGATCCCTGGGGTGCTGGCCCGCCCGTGGCCAGGACAAGGGCAGCTTGGGTGGGATCGGCGGCCTGCACACGGTTGCGGCCCTGTTGCTTGGCCTGGTAGAGCGCGCCGTCGGCGCGTGCCAGCAGCGCCGGGCCGGTCTCGCCCAGGCCCAGCCAGGCCAGGCCCAGGCTGGCGGTCACCGGCACGCCCAGGCCGAAATCCTGGGCGGCCAGCGCGGCGCGCAGGCGCTCGGCGCAGCACCGGGCCGCATCGGCAGCGGTAGCGGGCAGCAGCAGCACGAACTCTTCGCCGCCCATGCGGGTGGCGACGTCGCTGGGCCGCAGCCCGCCGCGCAGCAGGGCGCCGGTCTGGGCCAGCACCCGGTCGCCGGCCTCATGGCCCCAGCGGTCGTTGACGCGCTTGAAATGGTCGAGGTCCAGGATCAGCAGCGACAGCGGCTGGGCCTGGCGCACGGCACGCTCGACCTCTCGCAGCAATGCCGCGTCGAGCGCCCGCCGGTTGCCTACGCCGGTGAGGGCATCGGTCAGCGACAACTGCAGGATCTGGGCCTCGCGCGCCTGCAGGGCCTGCTTGCTCAGGGCCAGCGCGCGGTAGGCCTGGTTGACCTCCTCGTTGAGGGCCAGCAAGGACATCGACAGGGACTCGAAGGCCTGCAGGTCGTAGCCCGCCACCAGGCGCAGACCGGCGGCCGTGCGGTAGAGCGTGCCGTGCAGCGTGACCATCGCGTCGGCCGTCCCGAGCACGGTCAGCAGGCCGGCATAGACCCGGCCCTGGCTGTCGGCCGGGGCGTCGATCAAGGTGTCCGGGGCCGGCTGGGTCAGCAGTTGCCACAGCGACAGCGGGCTGCCTGGGCTGACACGGCGCAGCCCGGCATTGCCGCCCAGGGGCTGGCCGGCAGGGTCGAAGTCGGCGATGACGACCGAATCGATCGCCTCGCACGCCAGCCGCAGGTCAGGCCCGGACATCGGGGGTTTCAGGCCGCCAGGCCTGCCAGGCCGGCAGTGGCAGCGCGCACCGCGTCGGCCCCCAGGGACTCGGCGCCGACCCAGCCGGCCAGGCCTGGAAATTGGTTGATGACCAGGCCGCCCACCACCAGCCGCGGGCAGGCGGCGCCCAATTCGGCGTGCAAGCCGGTTACCGCGTCGCGCAGGCCGCGCAGGTGCTGGGGCAAGGATGCCGAGAAGCCCACCAGCTGCGGCCTGATCTTGCGCACCTGGGCCAGCAGGGCGTCGGCCGAGGTGTCGGCGCCCAGGTTGTGGCTGTCCCAGCCGTCGAGCCCGAAGGCGTCGGCCACCCATGCGCAGGCCCAGCACATGGTGGTTGCCGGCCAGGCAGGCGAACAGCGCGCGTCCGCCGTGGGGCGGGGCGGCCACGGCCATGGCCCGGGCCCGCGCCATCCAGGTCTGCGACAGGGCGGTGGTCAGGTGCTCCTGCGACACCGACATGCGGTTGTCCTGCCAGCGCCGGCCCACCTCGTACATCGCCGGCTGGATCACATGCGCCGCGACTTGCGGCAGCGAGCCGGTGCGCGCCAGTGCGCTGTCGAGCTGGGCCATCGCGTCCACCCGCTGGCCCAGCAGCGCGGCGCCGGCATAGGGCAGGGCCTCGTCATGGCGCACCGGGCAAGGCTGGTCGTAGGTCGGTGCCGGCAGGCCCCGGGCCAGTGCGGCCATGCCGTCACCCAGCGCGGCCAGTATCGGATGCGCGGCCGGGCCCAGCCGGGCGCTGAAGAAGTCGGCCAGGTCCTGCAGCGAGCGCGCCACCGACTGCTGCGGCACGCCGCGGCTTTGCAGCACCTGCATCAGCCAGCCGAGGTAGCCGAGGTAGCCGACAAAGGGCGTCCGGTCGCCGGTCTCCAGGGCCGGACGCAAAAAATCCAGGTGGTAGCCCAGGTCGTTGGCGCAGGCCTCGCGGCCCTTCTGGCCGAAGCGGGCGTAGATCTGCGGAAAGGCGGCTTCGCTGGCGGCCAGGGCGTGGGCGATTGCCGCGTCGCGCAGCGCCTGGTACTGCGCCAAGGTGGCGGCATCGGCCTGGTAGGGGCTGGGCTGCATGGCTGGGACGGCAGGTCAGGCCGAGCCCCGATGGAGGGTCGGCAGTGGGTGGGCCGGCGGCCCGCCGGCGGCGGCATGGCAGTCGATTTCGGTGATCTCGGGGCGCAGGCTGTCAAGCCGGCGCTGCTGGGCTGCCTGCGGGCTGAGCTGGCCGCGCTGCACCCGCAGCAGGTCGGCCAGTTCGGCGTTTTCCAGTTGCAGCTGGCGCAGGGTCAGGCAGTGCAGCACCGCCTCGAGCAATTCCTCGTCGAGCCAGGGCTTGCGCAGCACCCGGGCCACAGCGGCCTGGTTGACTGCGCCGAGCAGGAAGGACAGTTCCTGGCTGCCCGACAACAGGATCCGGCCGGTGTGGGGTTGCAGTTCGCGCACCCGGCGCAGCAGCTCCACGCCGTTCATGCCGGGCATGCGGTAGTCGCAGATCACCACCGCCACCGGCTCGGTCAGCAGGCTGCCCAGTGCGTCGGCCGCCGTGGTGTAGGACCGCAGCTGCAGCACGCCGTCGCGCGGCTGCCAGACCCGTTTCAGGCCGCGCCGCAGGGCGGCCAGCACGGCGGCGTCGTCGTCGATGTGGACGACCCGGACCAGACTGTTGTCAGGGGCTGTCATGGTGTTCTATCTCCAGGGTGAAACGGGTGGCCTGGCGCCGCTCCAGTTGCGCCAGCGCGGCGATCAGGGTGGCGTCCAGGGCCCTGCCCTGCGGCACCAGCAGCACATTGCCGGCCGTCAGGTCGCGCGCCAGGACCATGCCGGGCTGCAGGCGGCCCACCGGCAGCCGCGCCCGCGATGCGGGTGCGGCCTGCGACTCGACCAGCCAGCCCACCACCGCGTCGACCATGGCCGGGTCGTAGCGGGTGCCGCTGCCATGGCCCAGCCAGCGCCGGGCCTCGGGGTCGGTGAAGCAGCGCCGCTCGATGCAGCCGGCCATCAGGCGCTGGTAGTCGCTGGCCACCCGCAGCAAGCGGGCGCCCGCGGGGATGGACGTGCCGCGCAGGCCGTCGGGCTCGCCGGCGCCGTCCCAGCGCTCGCCCAGGTGGTGCAGCAGCCGGCCGGCGCCGGCCAGCGCGGGCATGGCCAGCAGGTGCTCCTCGGCCATCAGCGGCGCCAGCTGCAGGCGCTGGCGCTCGTCGGGGGCCAGCGCATGCAGGGGGTTGTCGAGCAGCCGGTCAGGCAGGCCCAGGCGGCCCAGGTCTTCCAGCAGCGCGGCATGGACCGCGTCCTGCACCGTGCCGGCTGCCAGGCCCAGGCGCGAGCCTACCGCCTGCACCAGTGCGGCGGCGGCGCGGCCGCAGCCGCGCGCCAGCCCGGCACGCTGGTCGAGCAGGTGTGACAACAGGCGCAGTGTGCTCAGAAAACCCTCGTGCGCCCGGTCATGCGCAGACTGCAGATCGGCATGCGCCAGGGTCAGGGCCTGGGTGCGCTCGGCCACGCGCTGCTCCAGCAGCTCGGCATGGCCCTTGAGCTGCGCGTGCTGCGCGGTCACGGTGACGAGCAGGCGGTCGCGCTCGCGTTCGAGCAGCTTGCGTTCCAGGCCGTCGCGCAGGGTGCGCAGCAGCACCGGCTCGTTCCAGGGCTTGCTGATGTAGCGAAAGATCTCGCCGTTGTTGACCGCGTCGATGGTCGAGCCGATGTCGGCATAGCCGGTCAGCAGGATGCGCACCGCGCCGGGCACGATCTCGCGCGAGCGGCGCAGGAACTCGGCGCCGTTCATCTCGGGCATGCGCATGTCCGAGATGATCAGGTCGACCGGCGCTTGCGCCAGCAGCGTCAGTGCCGGGCTGCCGCCGGTGGCGGTCAGCACCTGGTAGCCGTTGGCGCGCAGCAGGCGGCGCAGGGCCGACAGGATGTTGGGCTCGTCGTCGACCACCAGCACGTCGAAGCCGGGCGCTGCAGCGCTGTGCGCGGGTGCGCTCGGTGCGGTGGCTTCAGGCATGGCTGGCCTGGTGGCGCAGGGTGGCGCAGTCGGGCTGCTGGCGCGGCAGCGTGATGCGGAAGCAGGTGCCGCGGCCGGGCTCGCTGTCCACGTCGATGCGGCCATGGTGCTTCTGCACGATCGAGTAGGACAGCGACAGGCCCAGGCCGGTACCCTGGCCCACCGGCTTGGTGGTGAAGAAGGGCTCGAAGATGCGTTGGCGCACCTCGGCGCTCATGCCCTTGCCGGTGTCGGCCACCTCGACCCAGACCTGCTGGGCGTCGAAGCCCGAGGCCAGGCGGATCACACCCCGCTCGGGGATGGCCTGGGCGGCATTGACCAGCAGGTTCATGAAGACCTGGTTGATCTCGGACGGCCGGCAGCTGATTGCGGGCAGCGCCACCAGCTGGCGCTCGATGCTGGCCTTGTACTTGACCTCGTTCTGCACGATGTTCAGCGTGCTCTCCAGGCCAGCCAGCAAGTCGGCCTGCTCCCAGGCGTCGCTGGTGTCGACGCGCGAGAAATCCTTCAGGTCGCTGACGATCTTGGTGACCCGGTCCAGGCCTTCGCGGGTCTCGCGCAGCAGATCGGGCAGATCCTCGGCCAGGAAATCCAGGTCCAACGGCTTGGCCAGCGCGGCGGGGCCGCTGACGGCCAGGGTCAGCAGGTCGCTCACATAGGCCGACAGCGCATTCACATTGGCGCAGACATAGCCGATCGGGTTGTTGATCTCGTGCGCCACACCGGCCGCCAGCTGGCCGATCGAGGCCATCTTCTCGGATTGCAGCAGCTGGGCCTGGGCCGCCTTGAGCTCGCGGTTGACCGCCAGCATCTCGGCATTCAGCGTTGACAGGCGGTCGATGCGGCGCTGCTGCCCGCTGCGCATGCCGGTGTTGTCCACCAGCAGGGCCAGCACGGTCACGAAGGTGGCGCCGCGTTCCACATCGTCCTGGGTGAAGGCCACCGAGCCGGCCACCCGGTTGATCGACAGCGCCCCGATCAGCCGCGCCTTGATCATCAGCGGCCAGCAGATCGACGACGCCGGCATGCCCTTCTTGCGCTGCACCGCACCCGGCCGGGCGCCGGCCATCAGCCGGGGCCGGCCGTCGGCGGCCACCGCACCGAGCACGCCGCTGCCCAGCACGATGCGCGAGCCCAACGCGCCGGCCGGCAGGTCGACCCCGGCGGTGATCACCAAGGCGTCGGTCTGGGCCTCGTCGCGCACCGCCAGGCAGCCGCTGACGCCGCCCAGGCCCTGCACCACATGCGCCAGCATGCTGTTGAGCGCGCTGGCGTCGTCGCCGCCGTGCAGGCTGAGGTGGTGCAGCTCCGCGATCAGCAGCGCGGTGTCCTGGTGGCTGTGCATGGGCTGTGGCACCTGCTCAAGCACCGACCAACTGGCACAGCGCCTGGATCTCGCGCTGCGAGGCGGCCTGGGCCTGGGCCATGTCGGCCAGCACATGGGGCAGCGGCGGCATCGGCGCCAGCCCCAGGTCGCCGTCGCCGATCAGGCTGGCCAGCCAGACCGCCTGCGCGGCCGGCGCGCCCGGCGCCAGCGCGGCCGGCCGGTGGTGCTGGCCAATCGCGTCGACGATGGCCTGGGGCAGGGCCCAGGCCTCGGCCAGCGCGGCGCCGGCATCCGCATGGCTGTGGCCGAAGGCGGCCTGCTCGGCGGTGCACAGGGCCTGGCCCGACAGGGCCTCCAGCGCGGTATAGGCCTCGGGGTCGCGCAGGTGCAGGTCGAGCCGGCCGATGTCCTGCAGCACGCCGGCGGTGAAGGCGAGCTGGCTGTCGGCATGGCCGTCGAGCAGGCGCGTGGCCAGCACCGCGCCGGCGATGGCCTTGCGCCACATCGCCTGCACCAGGCTGCGCTTGAGGCCCAGTTGCTGCAGCGGCTGGGCCACCGCCGAGGCGATGGCCACCCGGCGCACGGTGGCCATGCCCAGCACCATGATGGCGTCGCTGACCGTGCCGACCTGGCGCGACATGCCAAAGAAGGGCGAGTTGACCAGGCGCAGCACGGCCACGGTCAGGGCCGGGTCAAGCTCGATCAGGCGGGCCAGCAGGCCCAGGTCGGGGTCGTCCAGGCTGGCCTGCTGGACGATGCGGCTGGCCACCGCAGACAGCGGCGGCAGGTGCCGGCGCGGCGGCGTGGCGCGGGTCGTAACGGATGGGTTCATCAAGGTGTCTCCAGCAGGGTCAGCACCTGGCCCAGGGCGCGCTCGCCGAGGGTCATCGGCGTGCTGTGCGCGGTGTAGCGGCGCCCGCCCAGCAAGACGCAGTGGGCGGCAGAACCCGGCATCAGGCCCTGAAGCTGGGCGACCGGCTCGCCCAGCGCCGGCAGATCGGGGGCAAACAGCCGCTCCGCGGCGGCGTTGATCATCACCAGGTCGCCGGCCGGGTCCAGCCCCAGCACCGGCACCGCCACCGAGGCCAGCGCCGCATGCATCACGTCCAGGGCGGTCTCGCCATGGCTCATGCGCTGGCCCTGCGCGGCCAGGGTCTCACCCAGGCGGCGGTTGGCCTGCTGCAATTGCTGCTGCAGGCGCTGGTTCTCGGCGCCCAGCTCGTACTCGGCGAAGGCGATCTCCAGCAGTGCCAGCAGCTCGGGGTCATTCCAGGGCTTGGTCAGGAATTTGTAGATCGCCCCCCGGTTGATCGATTCGGTGATCGACTGCAGGTCGGTGTAGCCCGACAGCACGATGCGCCGGGTCAGCGGGTAGCGGTCCTTGACGCGGCGCAGGAACTCGCTGCCGGTCATCTCGGGCATGCGCTGGTCGGCCATCACCACGCCGACCGGGTGCAGGGCCAGCACCTCGAAGGCCGCCTCGGGCGTGCTGGCGATGTGAATATGGAAGCCGGCCGGGCGCAGCGTGCGGCGCAAGGCCCGCAGCACGTTCTCCTCGTCGTCCAGGATCAGCAAGTGGCGCGCTCTGGTGGTGCCGGCTGCGCTGTCGGCGTCGGTGGCCAGGAAGTTCAAGGGCGCGGCCAGCAGCGCGTCCACCGCCGCCACCTCCAGCGGCCGCGAGAACAGATAGCCCTGGCCCTCGGCGCAGTGCAGCTCGGTGAAGAAGCGCTGCTGGCCGGGCCGCTCTATGCCTTCGGCCACGCAGCGCAGGCCCAGGCCGCGCGCCAGGTCCACCGTCATGCGGGCGATGGCCGCGTCGGCGCGGCTGTGGGTGACACCGCGGGTGAACTGCATGTCGACCTTGAGCGTGTCTACCGGCAGCTTGGCCAGGTAGGCCAGGCTGCTCCAGCCGGTGCCGAAATCGTCGATCGCAACCAGCACGCCGTGGCTGCGCAGCGCTTGCAGGCGCTGCATCGCCGGGCCGTTGACGCTGGCCAGCGAGCGCTCGGTCAGTTCCACCTCCAGCTGGCGCGGGCTCAGGCCCGCGTCGGCCAGGGCGGCCAGCGTGCTGCCCACGAAGTCCTCGTCGAGCAGCACCTCCACCGGCACGTTCACCGCCATGCGCAGCGGGCGGTCGAGCAGGGCATCCCAGCGCGCCAGGTGGCCCAGCGCGGTCTGCAGGACCCAGCCGGTGACCGCGCGGATCTCGCTGCGCTGTTCGAGCCGGGCGATGAACTCGGCCGGCATCACCTCGCCCAGGGTGGGGTGGCGCCAGCGCAGCAGGGCCTCGAAGCCGGTGAGCCTGCCGCTGGCCAGCTCGATCACGGGCTGGAACACCAGGCGGAATTGCTGCGCCGCCAGCGCGCCGGCCAGATCGTGCAGCAACTGGCGCTGGCGCTGATCTAGCGCGTCGCGCCGGGCATCGGCCAGGCAGCTGCGCGGGTCAGGCGCGGCCGCAGCGCGCAGGCTTGCCTGCTCGGCCACCGCCAGCAGGGCCTGGGCGTTGCTGCCATCGGCCGGCAGCTCGGCCACGCCGGCCACGGCGGGCCAGGCCGACTGCAGCAGGCCCAGCACCCGGTCGGCCAGCGCGAGGGGGCTGGGGTCCTCCTGCACTGCGGCCAGCAGCGCCAGGCCGCCGTCGGGCGGGAAATACAAGGTTGCACCGGCCAGCAGCAGCGGGCGCAGGCCGGTGCTGACACTGACCCGTTGTGACAAGGGCAGCAGCCCGGCTGCGGCCGTCTTCCGGTCGCTGCTGTGCAGCCGCAGCAGCGCATGCCTTAGCGGCGTGGTGGCCTGGGTGCGCAGTGCCGCCTGCACCGCCTGATCCAGCTGCAGCCGGGCCGCACCCCGGCCTTGCTCATCGGCCGTCAGCACCGCCTGTGCCGCCAGGCTCCAGGCCGACAGATCCTGCTGGAAGCCGACATAGTGACTGACCGGGCTGCCGGGCGCTGCCAGCGGCACCAGTTGCAGCACGTTCCAGAAGCTGCTGCCGTCGCGCCGCTGGTTGCGCAGCACGGTGCGCAGCGGCTGCCGGTCCTGGATGGCCTGGCGCAGCAGCGCCAGCGCCTGCGGGTCGGCGTCCGGGTGCTGCAGAAAGCGGCAGTTGCGGCCCAGGGCGTGGCTGGCCGCATAGCCGGTGAGGCGGCAGAAGGCCGGGTTGACAAAGACCAGCGGTTGGTCGGGTGCCTGCAGATCGACGATCGTGACCGCCGCGTCCACCGACTGCAGGGCGTGCATCGCCAAAGGGGCCAGGCCCGACATATCGGTAACGGCGCGGTGGCGGGCGGGCAGGGTCATGGACGCTAGGCTAGGTATTCGGGGGGACGCATCCAGCTTATCGGTCGGGGCCGGGCCCGCGCCAGTGGCGCCGCTGCTGAACCGCCCTAGGTAGGATTGCCGAGGGCAACGGCCGGCGCATGGACGGCAGGCGCCCGGGTGCGGGCGCTTGGGACACTCGCCCGGTAGCGGGCGCTTGACCCACCCGCCCGGCCGGGTTGTGCACCGCCCCGGCCTGCGCAGGCCGGGCCAGGCCAGGCCGGACAATCGACCGATGCGCCTGCCCACCTTTGCCGCTGCCGGCCTGATCTGGGTGTGCGGCAGCCTCTGGGCTGCCGTGGCCGACCTGCCGGCCGAGCCGACACAGCAGTTGCGCCAGGCACTGTTCCAGCGCCTGGATCCGGGCGCCCCCCCTGCGGCCTGGCAGGCCGTCAAACTGCCTGACACCTGGGCCGCGCGCGGACTGCCGACGGCGGGCAGCGGGCGCTACCGCCTGCAATTCCCGGTGGCAGCCGAGCCGCAGGGGGTCTGGGCGGTGCGCATCGATCGCTTGAGCGCGGTGCACAGCCTGCGCATCAACGGCGTGCTGGTGCAGCAGCGCGGTGACGGGCTGGGGCAGGCGGCCACGCTGCGGCCGGGGCCGATGCCGGTGCTGGCGGAATTTCCGGCCCAACTGCTGCGCCAGGGCGACAACCAGATCGACATCGAGTGGCGCCTGGGCTTCCGTGCCGGCATGTCGGACCTGCAGGTGGGCACGGGCGCCGCGCTCCGGCAGGCCTTCGAGCGTGACCACCGGGTCGACTACACCGTGCCGGAGCTGATGAATGCCGCTGGCGCCGCACTGGCGGCCTTCATGCTGCTGATCTGGTGGCAGCGGCGGCGCGAGAGCGCGATCGGCCTGTTCGGTCTGCTGTGGTTGCTGGTGTCGCTGCGCAACTACGCCTACTACGTGCATGACAACCCGGTCTCGGGTGCGCTGGCCAGCGTCTTGTTCTTCCTCGTGCAGGCCGAGAGCGCGGTGCTGCTGGGGGCCTTTGCGGTGGCCCTGTCGGCGCAGCCCTGGCCGCGCTTTCGGCGCCTGCTGTGGGGGGGTGCCGCAGCGATACCGCCGCTGGCGCTGCTGGGCAGCCTGACGGGCCAGTTGGACTGGCTGCGTCAGATCGTCTACCCCGCCTCGGCCCTGCTCAGCCTGGGGGCGCTGGCCGTGCTGTGGCGGACCGTGCGCACGGTGCGCCGGTGGGCACTGCTGGCCCTGCTGTTGGGGCTCAGCGGGGTGGTGGTGTCCGGCGCACACGACTACCTGTTCCAGCAGGGCCTGGTGCCAGTCACCCATTTCTTCTGGTTGCCCTATGCGGTGCCCCTGGGCTGCATGTGGTTCGCTTTCGTGCTGGTGCAGCGCATGGTGCAGGCGCTGAAAAGCAGCGAGGATCTGGCGGCCCGGCTGGAATCGCGGGTGGCCGAACGCACCCAGGCCCTGGACCAGGCCAACCAGGCGCAAAGCCGCTTCATGGCCGCCGCCAGCCATGACCTGCGCCAGCCGGTGGCGGCCATCGGCTTGTTGCTGGGGCTGGCGCATGAACGGGAACAGGCGCCCGCGCAGCGCCACCTGCTCGACCGCGCGCAGCAGGCCGCCCGGGCATTGGAAGACCTGCTGCGCGGCTTGCTGGATCTGTCGCGCCTGGACCAGGGCGAGGCCGCTGCGCCCCGGCACCAGCCGGTACCCTTGCAGGCGCTGTTCGACGCCATCGCGGCGCATGAGCTGCCGGCGGCCCAGGCCCGGGGCCTGCGCCTGCGCTTTGTGGCCACCCGCCAGGTGGTGCAGTCAGACCCGCTGCTGCTCGAACAGGTGCTGCGCAATCTGGTGGGCAATGCCCTGCGCTATACCCAGCGCGGCGGGGTGCTGGTTGCGGCGCGGCGCGGCGCAGGCGGGGTGCGCCTGCAGGTCTGGGACACCGGTCAGGGCATTGCGTCCGCCGACCAGCAGCGGGTCTTCGAGCCCTTTGTGCAACTGGCCAACCCCGAGCGTGACCGGCGCAAGGGCCAGGGCCTGGGCCTGGCCATCGTGCGACGCAGCGTGGATCTGCTGGGCCACCCCTTGGGTCTGCGGTCGGTGCCCGGGCGGGGCAGTTGCTTCACGATCCTGTTGGCGCAGGCGCCGGCGCCGGCGCCGGCGCCGGCCGCGCGGCCGGATGCTGCCCTGCCCGGCCCGTCGCCCCTGGCCGGCCTGCGGCTGTGGTTGCTGGACGACGACCCTGCCGTGCGCGCTGCTCTGGTAGCCCGGCTGGAGGCCTGGGGTGCCCAGGTGCAGGCCCACGCCAGCCTGGCGGCGCTGGAGCAGACCCTGGCCTGCGGCCCGGCTGCTCCTCAGGGCCTGTTGACCGACTACCGCCTGCCGGACGGCGACGGGCTGCAGG
>JAYUQJ010000244.1:0-3965 GCA_043756825.1 Betaproteobacteria bacterium
GTCGACCAAGTCCTTGGCTTCCTTCAAGCCCAGGCCGGTAAGTTCGCGCACGGCCTTGATGACCTGCACCTTGCTGGCGCCCGCCTCCAGAAGCATGACCGTGAACTCGGTTTGCTCTTCCACGACCGGTGCCGCAGCGCCAGCGCCGCCAGCCGGAGCCGACATTGCGGCGGCCGACACGCCGAACTTGGTTTCAATCGCCTTCACGAGCTCGTTGAGGTCCATGACCGACATGCTGTCGAGAGCGGTCAGGAATGCGTCTTTGTCGAATGCCATTGGGGTTTCTCGATTCTGAAGAATGGTTTGGGTACGGGGATCGATCAGGCGGCGGCCGGGGCGGCTTCTGCCGCATCAGCGACGGGTGCCGCGTCAGTCGCAGGGGTTTGCTTCTCGGCCAGGGCGGCCAGCACGGCGGCAAATCGCTGGATCGGCGATTTGAGCAGGCCAGCGATCTGGGAGATCAGCACTTCGCGGCTCGGGATTGCTGCCAGGGCCTTGACCCCATCAGCAGTCAGCGACTTGCCCGCGTAGGCACCACCTTTGATGATCAGCTTGTCGTTGCCCTTGGCAAAGTCAGCAATGACTTTGGCCGCGGCGACAGCGTCCTCTGAAAAGCCGTAGATCAGCGGGCCGGACATGGACTCCGATGCCACCTCGAACGGGGTGCCGGCTACGGCGCGGCGAGCAAGCGTGTTCTTCAGTACATGAAGATACACGCCCTTCTCGCGCGCGTCTTTGCGCAGCTTGTTCAGGTGTTCAACGGTGAGGCCACGGTACTCGGCCAGCGCGAGCGTCTGCGAACGTGCAGCTTGCGCTGACACGTCCGCGACCACGGCCGCTTTCTCGTTGCGATTGAGACTCAAGGTCTGCTCCTCACTTACAGGCACCGCCGGCCCTGTTTCCAGGGCTGCACGGTGCAGCCAGGTTGCAGCGACCAAACCATCCGGCATGCGCCCCGGCTGTGCTTGCGCATGGCCGGATCGACGTCCTTCAGGCGGGACCGCCATCTGCGTTGGCCATCTGTTGCACACCTTGCGGTTCACAACCGACGATTAAGAGCGCCGCCCCATGGAGTGAGCCGGTCTCGCCAACGGTCTTGGATGGCCCGAGGCCGCTGGCGATCCGTGTGGATCCCCAGAAGTCCGGCCTCAGCCCACCAATTCACCTGCCCCGCGCCAGACACGCGCCGGACATTCAAAACTAGATCTTCAAGCGGCGGTCAGCGATTGCAGATCGACGCGTACGCCCACGCCCATGGTCGAAGACACCGCCAACTTGCGCAGGTAGATGCCCTTGCTCGATGCAGGCTTGGCCTTGGTCAGCGCGTCCAGCAGCGCTGCCAGGTTGCCCTTGAGCTTGTCACTGTCAAACGACCGCCGGCCGATCGTGCCGTGGATGATGCCGCCCTTGTCGACCCGGAACTGCACCTGGCCGGCCTTGGCGTTGCGCACTGCCGTGGCCACGTCGGGCGTGACCGTGCCGACCTTGGGGTTGGGCATCAGGCCGCGCGGGCCGAGGATCTGGCCCAGCGTACCCACCACTCGCATCGTGTCGGGGGAGGCAATGACGACGTCGAAATCCATCTTGCCGGCCTTGATGTCGGCAGCCAGGTCATCCATGCCGACGATGTCGGCGCCGGCGGCGCGCGCCTCTTCGGCCTTGGCACCTTGGGCGAAAACGGCCACCCGTTTGGTCTTGCCGGTGCCGTTGGGCATCACGACAGCGCCGCGCACCACTTGATCAGATTTCTTGGCGTCGATGCCCAACTGCACCGCCACGTCGATGGACTCGTCGAACTTTGCCTTGGCGCAATCTTTCACGATGGCGATCGCGTCGTCGAAGCCATAGAGCTTGAGCGAGTCGACCTTGCCGTCGGTGGCCTTCTGGCGCTTGGTGAGTTTGGCCATGTCAGACCCCTTCCACGATGAGGCCCATCGAACGGGCCGAACCAGCGATCGTCCGCACTGCGGCGTCCATGTCGGCGGCGGTCAGATCCTTGGTCTTGATCTTGGCGATTTCCTCGAGCTGAGCACGGGTGATCTTGCCCACCTTTTCGATATGCGCACGCCCGGACCCCTTGTCGATCTTGGCAGCCTTCTTCAGCAGCACCGACGCCGGCGGCGACTTGAGCACGAAGGTAAAAGACTTGTCTGCATAGGCGGTGATCACCACAGGCAGCTTCAGGCCGGGCTCGATCCCCTGGGTCTGGGCGTTGAACGCCTTGCAGAACTCCATGATGTTGAGACCGCGCTGGCCCAGCGCCGGTCCGATCGGAGGCGAAGGATTGGCCTTGCCCGCAGGCACTTGCAGCTTGATAAAGCCGACGATTTTCTTTGCCATGAATGGCTCCTCGAGTTCAAACGCCCGTGGAAATGGTTCCCACGCAGCTCCTCGTCAATGCGACCCGTTGCCTGGTCCGACCGGTGGCGCCGGGTCGCGCCCCATCACCGGTCGGTTTGCTACAAAACTCTGCCCTCAACCATTCAGGCCTCGGACACGCATTGCCAGGCCTGGTGCGTCAGACCTTCTCGACTTGCGCGAAATCCAGTTCAACACCGGTGGCACGGCCAAAGATCGTGACCGACACCTTGACCTTGGACTTCTCGTAATTGACGTCCTCGACCGCGCCATTGAAGTCGGTGAACGGACCTTCCTTGACCCGCACCCGCTCGCCGATCATCCACTCCACTTTGGGGCGGGGCTTTTCCAGACCTTCCTGCATCTGGTTGACGATCTTCATCACCTCGGCCTCCGAGATCGGTGCCGGGCGGTTCTTGGCGCCGCCGACAAAGCCGGTGACTTTGCTGGTGTGCTTGACCAGGTGCCAGGATTCGTCATCCATCAACATCTCGACCAGCACATAACCCGGGAAGAAGCGGCGCTCGGTGACCGATTTCTTGCCGTTCTTCAGCTCGATGACTTCCTCGGTGGGCACCAGGATGCGACCGAACTTGCCGTGCATGCCAGCCCGCTCGATGCGCTCGCGGATGTTGCGCTCGACGGCCTTTTCCATGCCCGAGTAGGCATGCACCACATACCAGCGCAAGGGCACAGCCGGCGCGACAGGCGCTGTCGGCGCGGCGGTGTCATCGGCTTGGGGAATCAGATCACTCATTTTGCTGAGGCCTCTTGCGTCAATGTTGCTTGGCCACTTGGCTCAGTCTGTGTCAGGGATGGCGCAGCAGACGCCCTACCCGGCAGACTGGATCATCGCTTCCAGCCCAGGATCAGGTCGTAAAGCACCCACTCCAGGGTCTTGTCCGTCAAAAACAGGAACAAGGCCATCACGATCACAAATGCAAATACATACCCGGTCATCTGCATCGCCTCTTTGCGCGCAGGCCAGACCACCTTCTTGGTTTCCTTGATCGCATCCCGGCCAAAGGCGATCAACTGCTTGCCCGGCTCGGACGTGAAGAAAGTCGCCACCGCCGCTGCCATCAGCAGCAACAGCGCGAGCACGCGAAGCCAGAGATCTTGTTTGCCAAGCAGGTAATAGGCCGCCACGGCACCCACCAGCAAAACTGCCGCAGCGGCAAGCTTGGCGCGGTCTGCGCCCGTGGAAACCGTTTCGACTTGAATGTTGGTGGCCATGTGATGTGTCTGGTGCCCCTGCTGCGCTGATGCCCAGCCAGGCGCTGGTCACCACTGCCCCACCAGCAGCAAAGCCCGCCGACTGTAGAAGCCTGCGGGCCGCAACCTGAGCGGATGCTGGGTAAGTGTGCGGCGGGTCGGGTGGCGCTTTCAGCGTGACTGAATGGATCCAGGCTTGGCAGGGGCAGAGGGAATCGAACCCCCAACCTTCGGTTTTGGAGACCGACGCTCTGCCAATTGAGCTATGCCCCTGCAGCTTGGATCGTTGATTACGCGATGATCTTGGCGACCACGCCTGCACCGACGGTGCGGCCACCTTCACGGATGGCGAAGCGCAGGCCTTCTTCCATCGCGATCGGGTTGATCAGCTT
>JAYUQJ010000245.1:0-11223 GCA_043756825.1 Betaproteobacteria bacterium
AGCGGTAGACGTCCGCAAAAGCCAGTTTCATGGCTTCGATCTGCAGGTGCTGGGCCATCACGCTGTCCACCCCATGGGCCTGGATGTCGAAGTGCTGCAGGATGCCCAGCGCGATCAGCGCGGCAATGCCCTGACCGTTGGGCGGTATCTCGTGCAGGCGGTGGCCGTGGTAATCCTGGCCGATGGGCGTCACCCATTCGGGCCGGTAGGCGGCCAGGTCTTCCACGGTCAGGGCGCCCCCCTGGCGCGCCGCCTGGGCTGCCAGGGCTGCGGCAATCTCGCCGCCATACAGCGACTGACCACCGGTTGCCGCGATCGACCGCAGCATGCGTGCCGCACCAGGGAACTGGAACAACTCGCCCACCGCAGGCGCCCGCCCGCGCGGCAGAAAGGTCTCGGCCCAGCCCGGCTGCGTGGCCAGATCACGCACCTTTGCGGCGGCCGCCCACTTGTCTTGCACCACCACCGGCACCGCATAGCCTCGTTCGGCGATCTCGATGGCCGGTGCCAGCACCTGCTCGAGCGGCAGCTTGCCGAAGCGCTGGTTCAGGGCCACCCAGCCGCCCACCGCACCGGGCACCGTCACCGAATCCCAGCCACGGGTGGGCAGCCCCCGGGCATCGGCACCGTAGCGGCTGCGAAAGTAATCAGGCGTCCAGGCCGCCGGCGCGGCGCCCGAGGCATTCAGGCCGTGCAGGGCCTGGCCATCCCACAGGAGGCAGAAAGCGTCCGAGCCCAGGCCATTGCTGCAGGGCTCGACCAGGGTCATCACCGCCGCAGCGGCCACTGCGGCATCCACCGCATTGCCACCGGCGCCCAGCATGCGCAAGCCGGCCTGGGCCGCCAGCGGGTGGGAGGTGGCGACCGCATTCCGGGCAAACACCGGCAGGCGGGTGGATTTGTAGGCGTTGCTGTAGTTGAAGGTGTGGGTCATCGCGGGCTCGGTGTACCTGAAGGACTTGCGATTGTCGGCCGCGCGGCCGCTTCAATCGGCGGTGGCGCCCGACTCGCGCACCAAGCGGCCCAGGCGGACCGATTCGGTGCGGATCAGCGCGCCGAACTGCTCGGGCGTGCCGCCCACCACCGGTGTGCCGATGGCCTCCCACTTCTTGCGGAAGGCCGGGTCCTTGAAGATGGCATTGAGCGTGCCATTGAGCTTGTCGATCGCCGCCCGTGGCGTCCCCGCACGCACCGCGATACCGTGCCAGGCGGTGAGCTCTACACCGGCCAGACCGGCCTCGATCAGCGTGGGCACCTGGGGCAGCGACGGGCTGCGCGTGGCGGATGTGACGGCCAGCGGCAGCAGCTTGCCGGCCTGGATATGCGGCAGCGAACTGCCCAGCACGTCGAACATCACCTTCACCTGGCCGCCGACCACATCGTTCAGGGCCGGGCCGGCGCCGCGGTAGGGCACATGGGCCATCTTCAGACCCACCACCTTGCCGAAGATCTCGCCGGCCAAGTGCTGGGGCGTGCCATTGCCGGCCGAGGCATAGCTGAGCCCGGCAGCGTCCTGCCGTGCCAGCGCGATCAGGTCCTTGACGGTCTTGACCTGGAGCGAGGGATGCACCTCCAGCACCAGCGGGAATGACGAGATCTGGATCACCGGCGCCAGGTCGGTCAGCGCATTGAAGCTCATGCTCTTGAACAGGCTGGCGTTCACCGCCATCGGCCCGCTGGCCGCCAGCAGCAGGGTCTGGCCGTCGGCCGGAGCCTGGCGCGCCACCTCGCTGCTGCCGACATTGCCGCCGGCACCGGCCTTGTTCTCGATGACCACGGTCACCCCCAGGCGGGTCTGCAGCTCGGGCTGCAGCAGGCGGGCCATCAGGTCGGTCGGGCCGCCCGGCGGGTAGGGCACGACAAAACGGATCGGCCCGACCGGGTAGGACGCTTGTGCCCAGGCGGTGCCGGCCAGCATCGGTGTGAACAGCAGCCCTGCGGTCAAGGCGCCGAGCACGCCACGCCGCTGCCGGCGATCAAGCTTTGCGGACAACATGTCAGGTCTCCTGGGCGATGCAAGAAAGCCCCGGCCCGGGCGCCACCGCTGGTGCGGGTGCGCCTTGTTGGCGGCGGGGGCGGGTGATGCCCGGCGGCACGGCCGCCGGGCGGTCAGGCATCGTCGTGGAAGGCTTCGTCGCGTTTGGCCTTGATCGACGGCAGCATCACCACCACGATCATCAGCACCGCCGCCAGCAGCAGGCCTGCCGACAAGGGGCGGGTGGCGAAGGTGGTCCAGTCACCGCGCGACAGCAGCAGCGCGCGGCGCAGGTTCTCCTCCATCATCGGCCCCAGGATGAAACCCAGCAGCAGCGGCGCCGGCTCGCAGCCCAGTTTGTAGAAGACATAGCCCACCAGGGTGAAGCCGGCGGTCATGTAGACGTCGAAAGAGCTGTTGTTCAGGGTGTAGCTGCCGATGCCGCAGAACACCACGATGGCCGGGAACAGGAAGCGGTAGGGCACTGTCAGCAACTTGATCCAGATGCCGATCAGCGGCAGGTTCAGGATCACCAACATGGCGTTGCCCACCCACATCGACGCGATCAGGCCCCAGAACAGCTGCGGGTTGCTGGTCATCACCTGCGGGCCGGGCTGGATGCCCTTGATGGTCATCGCGCCCACCATCAGCGCCATCACTGCATTGGGCGGGATGCCCAGCGTGAGCATCGGGATGAAGCTGGTCTGGGCGCCTGCATTGTTGGCCGACTCGGGTCCGGCCACGCCGCGGATATTGCCCTGGCCAAAAGGCACCTCGCCCGGCCGGGCCTTGGTTTTCTTCTCCAGCGTGTAGGCCGCAAACGAGGCCAGCAAGGCGCCGCCGCCGGGCAGCACGCCAAGGATCGAGCCCAACGCCGTGCCGCGCAGCACGGCGGGCCAGGCGTCCTTGAAGTCCTGCTTGGTCGGCCACAGGCCAGTGACATTCTTGGTGAAGACCTCGCGGTGCTCGGCCGGGCGCGACAGGTTGACCACGATCTCGCCGAAGCCGAAGATGCCCATCGCGATGGCCACGAAGCCGATGCCGTCGGTCAGCTCGGGGATGTCGAAGCTGAAGCGAGGCACGCCCGAGATCACGTCGGTGTTGATCTGACCCATCAGCAGGCCCAGGATGATCATCGAGATCGCCTTGAGCAGCGAGCCCGAGGCCAGCACCACCGCGCCGATCAGACCCAGCACCATCAGGCTGAAGTACTCGGCCGGTCCGAACTTGAAGGCCAGCTCGGTCAGCGGCGGCGCAAAGGCCGCGATGATGATGGTGCCGACGCAGCCGGCGAAGAAGGACCCCAGGCCGGCCGCCGCCAGCGCCGCACCCGCGCGGCCCTTGCGGGCCATCTGGTAGCCATCGATGGCGGTGACCACCGAGCTGGACTCACCGGGCACATTGATCAGGATGGCAGTGGTCGACCCACCGTACTGCGCGCCGTAATAGATGCCGGCCAACATGATCAGCGCCGGGGTGGCGTCCAGCGCATAGATCGACGGCAGCAGCATGGCGATCGTGGCCACCGGCCCCAGCCCGGGCAGAACGCCGATCAGCGTGCCCAGCACCGCGCCGCCAAAGGCGTACAGCAGGTTGGTCAGCGTGAAGGCCACGCTGAAGCCCAGCATCAGGTTGTTGATCAGTTCCATGGTGTGCGCCTCAACCGGTGATGAACTTAGGCCACAGCGGGATCACCAGCTTGAGTCCGTAGATAAAGATCAGCCAGGAGCCCAGTGTCAGCACCACGACACTGACGATGGCGTCCTTCCAGTGAAACTCGTCGCCGGCCAGGCTGACCATGACGATCAGCAGGGGCAAGGACGCGGCCATGCCCAGCCTGGGCAAGGCGAAGCCGAAAAGACCGACCGAGGCCATCACGATCAGCAAAGGCCGAAAGGCCCAGCGGCCGATCGGTTCACCATCCTCGGTCTCGATGACCAATGCCTCGAACAGCACGAAGGCCCCCAGGACGGCCATCAGCACACCCAGGCCGAAGGGGAAGAATCCAGGTCCAGGACGGGCTGACGAGCCGAAGTTGTAGCTCAGCGCGCCCCAGGCAAAGGCGACGCCTATGACGATGAACATCATCCCCGACCAGAAGTCTTTCTGGCTCTTGATCTTCACAATGCAGTCTCCTCGATCGCCAAATGCGGTGAATCGGATTCTAGGGATCGGCCCACACCGCGACCGGTGTGGTTTCCACGTAAGGCGACAAGCAGCGCTTGCGCCGCAAAAGGGGTGGTCGCGCAAGGTCAGGCGGCCTGCCAGGCGGGCGTGCCGCGCAAGACCTCGTCGACGGTGGTCAGGCCCTCGCACACTTTCATCAAGCCGGCCAGGCGCAAGGGGCGCATGCCCTGGGCCACCGCATGGCGCCGCAAGGCTGCCATATCAGCGCCAGGATGCACCGCGCGGCGCGCATCGTCGTCCAGCACCATCAGCTCGTACAACCCCACCCGACCCCGGTAGCCGGTGTTCCGACACACCGGGCAACCGACGGGCAGGTAGGCCCTCAATCCGCCCGCCAGCCGCCAGGGATGGGCCAACGCGGCCAGCGACTCACGCGTGATGCTCAGGTCGCGCGTCTTGCAGGCCTCGCACAAGGTGCGTGCCAGGCGCTGGGCCAGCACGCCGATGACGGTGGCCGAGATCAGGTAAGGCGGCACGCCCAGGTCGATCAGCCGGGTGACGGCCGACGCTGCGTCGTTGGTATGCAGGGTGGAGAACACCAGGTGACCGGTGAGCGCAGCCTGGATCGCCATCTCGGCGGTGGCCAGGTCACGGATCTCGCCGACCATGATGATGTCCGGGTCCTGCCGCATCAGCGAGCGCAGGCCCTCGGCAAAACCCATGTCGAGCGAGGCCTGCACCTGGGTCTGGTTGAAGGCCGGTTCGATCATCTCGATCGGGTCCTCGATGGTGCAGACATTCACCTCGTCGGTGGCCAGGGCCTTGAGCGTGGCATACAGCGTGGTGGTTTTGCCACTGCCGGTAGGGCCGGTGACCAGGATGATGCCGTGGGCCTGGCCCATCAGGCCTTGCCAGCGCGTGCCGTCGTCGGCACCAAAGCCCAGGCCGGCAATGCTCTTGACGCTGGCCTCGGGGTCGAACACCCGCATCACCATTTTTTCGCCAAAGGCGGTGGGCAGGGTCGACAGGCGCATCTCCACCTCGCCGCCGGGCCCGTCGGCGTTGTCGGGCCGCTTGGTCTTGATGCGGCCGTCTTGCGGCCGGCGCCGCTCGACCACATCCATGCGGCCCAGCAGCTTGATGCGCGCGGTCATCGCGTTCATCACCGTCAGAGGCACCTGGTAGACGGTGTGCAACACACCGTCGATGCGAAATCGGATCGCGCCGATCTCGCGCCGAGGTTCGAGATGGATGTCGCTGGCGCGTTGGTCGAAAGCGTATTGCCAGAGCCAGTCGACCACCTGCACCACGCCCTGGTCATTGGCGTCGAGCTGCTTGGCGGTCTTGCCCAGTTCCACCAATTGTTCGAAGCTGGCAGTCGCACTGGTCTCGCCGGTCTTCTGGGCCTGGCGCACCGAGCGCGCCAGCGAAAAGAACTCGGTGGTAAAGCGGGCGATGTCCTCGGGGTTGGCCAGCACCAGGCGCACCCGGCGCCGGGTGTGCGATTCGATCTCGGCCACCCAGCCGGTCTCGAAGGGCTCACTGGTGGCTACCGTGACCAGATCGGCGGTGACCGTGACCGGCAAGACCTTGCGCAGTTCAGCGTACTGCAGGCTCATCACCTCGGCCACCCGGCCGACATCCACCTTGAGCGGGTCAATGCGCAGGTAGGGCAGTTTCATGCGCTGCGCCAGCCATTCAGTAAGCGCTTCGGTATCCAGCGGCCGACCCTCGCGCTGCAAGCCGGCGCCACCCAGCCGCACCAGGGCATGCAGGCTGGACGCGCCGGCGCCAAAGCGCTTCTGCACCCGCTGGGCGTCATCCTCGCCGATCAGGCCGTCGGCGCACAGCCAGCCCAGCAATTGATGCCAATCCAGCCTGCCACGCGGTCGGCCGGCCGGCGCAGCAGCGGCGGCAGCGACAGTGGCGTCGGCGCGAGGCCGAGCGGAAGGCGGTGGATTCATGAATTTGACCGCGCGGCAATGGCCGCGTTAGCCATCGCCATGTTAGCCGCCAGCCGCGGGCACCATCGGCAGGGATTGGCCGACGCCGGCCGGCCTGTCGCGGGCCTGCAGGCAGCCCCGCTCACGCGCGCTGCCAGACATCGCCAGCGGCCAGCCCGACGGGTTGGGCCAGGCGGGCGCGCGCCTGCATGTCGTCAGACTGCGTGGCCAGCCACCAGTCGGTGCTGACGCGGGCCACCAGGGCATGGTGCCGGGCCTGCAGATCGCGCGAGATCGCGGCGCGCGCCCGAAATTCAAAGGCCGGGCCGGTCTGGCCGGCAAAGCTCATGTGATCGGCATCCTGAAGCAGCAGCAAGGCCTTGTTGCCGGACGGCAGGGCCTGGAAGGCCGCCAGGCGACGCTCGGGCGTGGCGCCATTGCCCAGCACATCGTCGTCCCGGCTGCCGGTGATGCACAGGGTCGGGCGGGTGATGGCCGGAAAGCCTTGCTCGGCCAGGCGTGCTGGCGCGGTGGGCGACAAGGCGATGAACGCTGCCAGTCTGGGCTCCTGCAGGCCGCCGTAGCCGGGAAAGGCCTGCCCGGCCATGCCCAGGGTGGTGTGTGCACCGAAGGAATGGCCGCTCATGCCGACGCGTCGGGGCCGCACCTGTGACCAGGCCGCCGCGCCGCTGGCCTGGCGTCGGGCCACTTCGTCCAGCACGAACACCACGTCGCGCAGGCGCTGCAGCCACTGCTGCGGGCTGGCGATTTCGCGCAGACCGGCGGCATCGCCAAAGCCGCCCGGCAGCCGACTCACCGCCTCCAGGTCGCTGCCCACATGTTGCGGATGCAGCACCACGAAACCGGCATCTGCCCAGGCCGCACCCCAGATCTCGCCACCGGCGCGGCTGCCGCCCAGTCCGTGCGAGAAGACCAGCAGCGGCCAGCCGCCAGGCGGCTGCGGCTGGCCGGCTGCAGGCCAGCGTATCCGCACCGGAACCTCGCGCTGGCGTTGAGCGTCGGGCCAGAATTCATCGACAAGCAGGGCCGATGCACCAGCGGCACCGGCCGAGAAGGTGCTGGCAACCCAGCCGGCCTTGAGGGCATCGCGTCGGATCATGCGGGCTCGCCATGGACATGAAAAGGGCGCCAAGTCCTTGACCGACTTGGCGCCCTGATCTTGCTTGAGTTTCGTCAAACAGTAACTTGGTGGAGCCGGGGGGAATCGAACCCCCGTCCGCAAGCCATCACCGGCCAGTTCTACATGCTTAGCTGTCTGATTTGGATCTCATGGCCCGGATCGCGCAGCAGCACGCTATCTGGTCCACCAGTCACTTGGTTCTCGTCCCCGGCTGAATGACGCAGCCAGGCACCAGCCCATGTGTATGACTTCGCAGCCCTCTGTGTTGCCACATCAGGCCCGGCCCATGGGCCAACCGTTGCGAAGCTCACCGGTTTTTAAGCGGCGAGGGCGTACGAGGTATCGTTCGCAGTTACTTTGTTTCCAGTGGTTTTACGAGCGAACTGGTGCTCGGCATGCCCTGAACCGACTCCGTACCCACGTCGAAGCCAGGTCGGCCCCTGGTGAAGTCGAGTTTAGGGCAGATCCAGCCATTGCAAGAGCCCATCGGGCGAATCCAGCACCACATCGGCGCCCCAGGCCTGCACCGGCTGGCCCTGGCCCAGGTAACCCCAGGCCGCCGCCAGCGTGCACATGCCGGCCGCCCGGCCGGCCACCATGTCGCGCTCGTCATCGCCCACATAGGCACAGGCGCCAGATGCCACGCCCAGGCGGCGCGCGGCTTCCAGCAAGGGTTCGGGATGGGGTTTGGCATGCGGCGTGGTGTCACCGGCAATCAACACGGCCGCCCGCGCGGCCAGCCCCAGCCCTTGAACGATGGGCGCAGTAAAGCGCATGGCCTTGTTGGTGACGATGCCCCAGCGCCGGCCCCGGGCGTCCAGTCTGTCCAGCACCGCATGCATCCGATCAAAGATCTGGGTCTGCAACAAGAGACGCTCGGCGTAACGGTCAAGAAAGGCGTCGCGCAGTGGCGCAAAGCGTTCGTCCTCCGGCGTCACACCGAAGGCCACTCCGACCATGCCGCGAGCCCCGCTGCCCACCATGGGCCGCAGTGCCGCATAAGCCAAGGGCGGCAGGCCATGCCTCTCGCGCAGATCATTGGCCGCGCCGGCCAGGTCGGGCGCACTGTCAACCAGCGTCCCGTCCAGGTCGAAAAGCAGCACCTCGGGCAGCCGCGTCACGGCGCCGCCCGGCAGGCCAGCAAGTAGTTCACCGAAGTGTCGTCGGTGAGGCTGTAGCGCCCGGTCAAGGGGTTCATTCCCAGGCCTTTGAACTCCACCGATGCCAGCCCGGCCTCCCGACACCAGCGCGACAACTCGCTCGGGCGGATGAAGCGGGCGTACTCGTGCGTGCCCTTGGGCAGCAACTTGAGCACATGCTCCGCGCCGACGATCGCCATCATGAACGCCTTGGCATTGCGGTTGAGCGTCGAGAAAAACACCCATCCGCCGGGTTTGACCAAGCACGCGCAGGCCTGCACCACCGATGCCGGCTCAGGCACATGCTCCAGCATTTCCATGCAGGTGACCACATCGAAATGGGCCGGCGATTCGGCTGCCAGCGCTTCTGCGGCCACCTCGCGGTACAGCAAGCCTTCGACCCTGGCCTCCAGGGCATGCAGTTGGGCAACCCGCAATGGCTTGGGCGACAAATCGATGCCCAACGCGTCGGCGCCGCGCAGCGCCATCGATTCGGTCAGGATGCCTCCGCCACAGCCGATATCCAGCACCCGCTTGCCGGCCAGGCGCGCCCGCTGGTCGATCCAGTCGAGACGCAGGGGATTGATCTGGTGCAAGGGACGGAACTCGCCGTCAGGATCCCACCAGCGGTGGGCCAGATCGCCAAACTTGGCCAGTTCCTGGGGGTCTGCATTCAAATTCATCACGCATCGTAACGGCTTCGCCAGGCCGACTCGCCAGCACAGCCCGGCCCCACAAGGAACGGATGCACAGGCGGCATTGATCCCGCACAAAAGCAGAAAACCCCGCCTGGGCGGGGTTTTCGAGAAGGACTGCCGAAGCAATCCGATTCAGCAGGCCGGCAGGCCTGCGATCACTTCTTGGCGCGGGTGCCGACCACTTCGATTTCGACGCGGCGGTTCTTGGCGCGACCTTCCGAGGTCTTGTTGTCAGCAACAGGCTGCTTCTCACCCTTGCCTTCGGTGTAGACACGGTTCTTCTCGATGCCCTTGCCCACCAGGTAGGACTTGACTGCCTCTGAACGGCGGACCGACAGCTTCTGGTTGTAATCATCGGTACCGGCGGCGTCGGTGTGACCCACGGCGATGATGACTTCCAGCGCGACGGCCCCGGTCTTGGCGACCAGATCGTCCATCTTGGCCTTCGCTTCTGGCTTGAGCACCGACTTATCGAAGTCGAAGAACGCGTCAGCGGCAAAAGTGACCTTCTCGCTCACCGCTGCGGCAGGTGCCGCGGCGCGGGGTGGCACGACAACAGGCGCAGGCACAGGCGCTGGCACGACGGCAGGCGCGGGTGCTGGGGCCGGGGCCGGACGCGGCGCAGCCGCCGGGGCAGGCGCAGGCGGTGCTGGCGGCTTGATCGCGCCATCGCAATTGGCGGCGGCGGTGGCCGGCGTCCAATTGGCATCACGCCAGCAAAGCTCGTTGGTGCCGTTCTTCCAAACCGTGCCGTCCGTGGAACGCCAGTTGTCAACGGTTCCGGCCTGGGCAAAAGCCATGATCGGCGCCATGGCGGCCGACGCGAAGAGCACCGCCACCTTGTTCAGTTTCTTCATGATTCTCCTCTCGAGGAAAGCCGCAGATATCTGCGAAATGTTCAAATCGATAGCAAAAAAAGCCGGCAAACACCCGGTTTGGCAAGCGTTTACCATCGATGCCTGATTGTGCCATAGGCCCTTCAGCGAGCCGGATTTTCGGCCACAGGACACGCTCCAGGCATCCAGGTGTTGCATTGTCGCTACACACCACGGCCGCATAGAATCGCGCAGTGTCGCCCCGAGGGGCAGATCGCCGCCTTTCTTATCCAGCGCCGCCGCGCCTGTCTGTATGAAAACTAACGCATGACGCCTTTTGCCAAAGAAACCCTGCCGATCAGCCTGGAAGAGGAGATGCGGCGGTCCTATTTGGATTACGCGATGAGCGTGATCGTCGGCCGGGCCCTGCCCGACGCCCGCGACGGCCTCAAGCCGGTGCACAGGCGGGTGCTGTTTGCGATGCACGAGCTCAACAACGACTGGAACCGCGCTTACAAGAAAAGTGCGCGCATCGTCGGTGATGTGATCGGCAAGTACCACCCGCATGGCGACACCGCGGTGTACGACACCATCGTGCGCATGGCGCAGGATTTCTCGCTGCGCCACATGTTGGTGGACGGCCAAGGCAACTTCGGCTCGGTGGACGGCGACAACGCTGCGGCGATGCGATACACCGAGATCCGCATGGCCAAAATTGCGCACGAACTGCTGGCGGATCTGGACAAAGAAACCGTTGATTTCGGCCCCAACTACGACGGCAGTGAGTCTGAGCCGCTGGTCATGCCGGCGCGCTTCCCTAATCTTTTGGTCAATGGCTCATCCGGTATTGCCGTGGGTATGGCGACCAATATCCCGCCGCACAACTTGAATGAAGTGATCGACGCTTGCCTGCACTTGCTGGCGAATCCGCAAGCCAGCATCGACGAGCTGATGGAAATCATCCCCGCACCGGACTTCCCGACCGCCGGTATTATTTACGGCATCAACGGCGTGAAAGACGGCTACCGTACCGGCCGTGGCCGCGTGGTGATGCGTGCCAAATGCCACTTTGAAGACATCGACAAAGGCCAGCGCCAGTCCATCATCGTCGACGAACTGCCCTACCAGGTCAACAAAAAGACCCTGCAAGAGCGCATGGCCGAGCTGGTACATGAGAAGAAGATTGAAGGTATTTCGCACATTCAAGACGAGTCCGACAAATCAGGCATGCGTTTGGTGATTGAGCTGAAACGTGGCGAGGTGCCCGAGGTGGTGCTGAACAATCTCTACAAGCAAACCCAGCTGCAGGACACCTTTGGCATCAACATGGTGGCCTTGATCAACGGGCAACCAAAACTTTGCAACTTGAAAGATTTGTTGGAAGT
>JAYUQJ010000246.1:0-3946 GCA_043756825.1 Betaproteobacteria bacterium
GCGGTGCAGGACCTGCGCCTGTACTGGCTGGACCATGCGGCCAAGCCCGCCACGCGCCGGGTTGACCCCAAGCCGGGCCGCAACGACCCCTGCCCCTGCGGCAGCGGCAAGAAATACAAGAAATGCCATGGCGCCAGCGCCACCGCTTGATTGATACGGTGGCCGGCAGGCGGTGCGCTACATTGCCCGCCATGTCGATCCCCGTCCCCCATACGCCGCTGCCGCTCGGTGGCCGGCACATCGTGCTCGGCCTGTCTGGCGGCATCGCCTGCTACAAGTCGGCCGAACTGGTGCGCGAGTTGATCCGCGCTGGTGCGTCGGTGCAGGTGGTGATGACCGAGGCCGCGGCGGTCTTCATCACGCCGGTGACGATGCAGGCGCTGTCGGGCCAGCCGGTGGTCACCAGCCAGTGGGACGCGCGCGAGCCCAACAACATGGCGCACATCAATTTGAGCCGCGAGGCCGATGCCGTCCTGGTGGCGCCGGCCTCGGCCGATTTCATCGCCAAGATCGCGCAGGGCAGGGCGGACGAGTTGCTGTCGCTGCTGTGCCTGGCGCGGCCTGCCGGCCGGTGCCCCTTGCTGCTGGCGCCGGCGATGAACCGCGAGATGTGGGACCACCCGGCGACCCGGCGCAATCTGGCCCAGGCCCTGGCCGACGGCGCCACCGTGCTCGGCCCCGGCCATGGCGACCAGGCCTGCGGCGAGACCGGCGACGGCCGCATGCTCGAGGCAGCGGAGCTGCGCGACGAGCTGATCGCCTTCTTCCAGCCCAAACACCTGGCTGGCCAGCGCGTGCTGGTCACTGCCGGGCCCACCTTCGAAGCCATCGACCCGGTGCGTGGCATCACCAACCTGTCGTCCGGCAAGATGGGGTTTGCGCTGGCCCGGGCGGCCCAGGAGGCCGGCGCCGAGGTCACCCTGGTGGCCGGTCCGGTGCACCTGCCGACGCCGCACCATGTGCGGCGCATCGATGTGCGCAGCGCGCAGCAGATGTTCGATGCAGTGCTGGCTCAGGCGGCGCAGCATCAGGTCTTCATCGCCTGCGCGGCGGTGGCCGACTGGCGGCCGGCCACCCCGGCCGGGCACAAGATCAAGAAGGACGGGTCGGGCCGGGTGCCGGGCTTCGAAATGACCGAAAACCCTGACATCCTGGCCACGGTGGCAGCCCTGGCTGTGCCGCCCTTCTGCGTCGGTTTTGCCGCCGAGAGCCAGGATGTGGCCCACCATGCGCGGGAGAAGCTGGTACGCAAGCGGGTGGCGCTGGTGGTGGGCAATCTGGGCCCGGCCACCTTTGGCCGCGACGACAACACCCTGGTGCTGGTGGATGCCCAGGGTGACCGGACCCTGCCCACGGCCGACAAGCTCAGCCTGGCGCGCGAGTTGGTGCGCGACATAGCTCAGCGCTTGGCGGCACGCGCATGACGGTCATCGACCTCAAGCTGCTCGACCCGCGCATGGCCGCCTGTCTGCCGGCCTATGCCACGCCCGGCAGCGCCGGCCTGGACTTGCGCGCATGCATCGATGATGCCTTGCATATCGAGGTCGGCCAGACTGTGCTGATCCCCACCGGACTGTCGATCCACCTGGCCGATCCGGGCCTGGCGGCGATGATCCTGCCGCGCTCGGGGCTGGGCCACAAGCACGGCATCGTGCTGGGTAACCTGGTGGGCCTGATCGACAGCGACTACCAGGGCCCGCTGATGGTGAGTTGCTGGAACCGCGGAAACGCCCCGTTCACCGTGCTGCCGATGGATCGCATCGCCCAGATGGTGATCGTGCCGGTGGTGCAGGCGGGTTTTCGGGTCGTGCGCGAGTTTGGCAGCAGCCAGCGCGGCGCCGGCGGCTTCGGCTCAACCGGTCAGGGCTGAGAGACTGAGAGTTTTTCGATCATGCCCGCTCACCACCCCAAAATGCACCCGCTCGTCGTTGCAAATGCTCGCCATAGCCCGGGCTATGGCTGCGCTTTGCGTCTAGATCTAGCACGTTTTGTGGTGTTGCTCGGTCACCCTCGAAATCCTCTCAGTCTCTGAGCGCCAGGGGGCACTGCGCGCGTCGGCTGACGCTGGCCTCAATGCACCTGCCGGCTGGCCGGCTGCGCCGACAGCACGCTCACCTCGCTGGTGGCCACGGTCCTTGCGGCCACCTCTTCGGCACTGGCCTCGCGCACCGCGCACACCGTCACCGCCAGTTGCAAGCTGATGCCGGCCAGCGGGTGGTTGCCGTCCAGCACCACATGCGAGGGATAGATCTCGGTGATGGTGTAGACCGTGTCCGATGGCATGCCTTCGGTGACCGCGCCTGCGGGCAGGCCATCAAACTGCATACCGACTTCGATATACCCGGGGAACAGATTGCGGGCTTCGAAGCACACCAGGGCGGCCTCGTACTCGCCAAAGCCTTGCTCGGGCTCCAGCCGCAGATCGACTTCAAAGCCGGCCTGCTGGCCGGCCAGGGCCTGCTCCAGCGTGGGCAGCAGATCATCGCCGCCATAGAAAAATTCGAGGGCTTCGGTCAAGTCGTCGATGGCCTGGCCCTGGGCATCGGCCAGGTGCCAGGTCAGGCTGACGACGCAGGGTGCGTGTATCAACATCGTCAGATGATCGCATAGGGGCGCCAGAGAGCGGGCCGTGGGCACACGCCACAATGTCCCGCATGGACATCCACCAGCCCACGGCCCTGCTCGGCGGTCTCACGCCAGCCGCCTTCATGCGCCGGCATTGGCAGAGGCAGCCCCTGCTGGTGCGCCAGGCCTGGCCGGGGGTCAAGCCGCCGATCGATAGGGCGGCGCTGTTTGCCCTGGCCGGGTCGGACGCGGTCGAGTCGCGCCTGCTCACCCGTTTCGACGGCCATTGGCGCTTGCGCCAGGGCCCGCTGGCACGCCGTGCGCTGCCGCCCCTGAACCGGCCCGATTGGACGCTGCTGGTGCAGGGCCTGGATCTGCATTCGCCGGTGGCACATGAGATGCTGCAGCGCTTCCGCTTCGTGCCCGAAGCCCGGCTGGACGACTTGATGATCTCGTACGCCAGCGATCGTGGCGGCGTTGGCCCGCACCTGGATTCCTACGACGTATTTCTGTTGCAGGTGCAAGGCCGCCGGCGCTGGCGAATCGGTCCGGTCGAGGACCGCAGCCTGCTACCCGACCTGCCGGTGCGCATCCTGGCACAGTTTCAGCCGACCCAGGAATGGCTGCTCGAGCCCGGCGACATGCTCTACCTGCCGCCGCTGTGGGGCCATGACGGGCAGGCGCAGGGCGAATGCATGACCTGCTCGATCGGCTTTCGCGCGCCAGCCCCGGGACCGCTGGCCCAGGAGCTGTTGCATCAGTTGGCCGACAACCTGGAATCAGACAGCGCCGGCGGCGCGCTCTACCGGGACGCCGGGCAGAGCGCGACCGATCGACCCGGGCAGATGCCGCCCGGCCTGGGCGTCTTTGCCCGGCGTGCCCTGGCCCGGGCCCTGCAGGACCCGCTGGCCATCGATCATGCGCTGGGCATCCTGATGACCGAGCCCAAGCCCCGGGTATGGTTTGACGGCGGCGCCACCTGGGTCACCGGACAAGGCGTGCAACTCGACCGGCGCAGCCGCATGCTCTATGACGACCACCATGTCTTCATCAACGGCGAGGCCTTCCGGGCAGGCGGCCGCGACGCCCGCCTGATGCGGCAGCTGGCAGACCAGCGCCGGCTGGCAGCGGCAGATTTGGCGCGGCTGAGTGCACCAGCCCGCGATCTTGTTGCGCAATGGCTGGACGCAGGGTGGCTGGCTACCGATCCGCCAGTGCAATGAGGCCCGGTGCATGGCCAGCCCACTGAGCCCGCCCACAGGGGCCCTGGGCGATGGTCCCTGGCAGGGCGCAGCGGCCTGCCGGGCGGCGCTGGCACAGTGGCTGTGCGGCCTGGGCGCCGACCCCGGGCCGGACGCGGCGGGCCGGCCTGGCGCACCGC
>JAYUQJ010000247.1:0-3938 GCA_043756825.1 Betaproteobacteria bacterium
GCCGGGCCGCCTGGCGCAGGGCATGGGCCGTGACATCGGCAATCAGGTCGGCGCCGGTCGGTGCGCCGATCTGGTCGTCTACCACCGTCAGCGCCTCGCGCTCTGCCGCCAGGCGCAGCATGGTGCGGGCGAAATTGCTGCCGCGCGCGCCATGCACCCAGCTCGTTCTGATGATCAGGTGCCGGCAGCCGCTGGCACGGATGGCCAGCTCACCGGCCAATTTGCTGCAGCCGTAGGTGTTCAGGGGCCCGGTCGGGTCGTCCTCGCGGTGCGGGGCGCTGCCGCTGCCGTCAAAGACATAGTCGCTGCTGTAGTGCACCAGCCAGCCGCCTTGTTCTGCCAACAGCGCGGCGATGGCGGCCGGCGCCTCGGCATTGATGCGTTGGGCCAAATCGGGTTCGGCTTCGGCCCGGTCGACTGCGGTGTAGGCGGCGGCATTGACGACAAGGTCGGGGCGCAGCCGTCGCAGGCTGTCCACCAGCTCGGCCGGACGGGCCAGGTCGCCACAGGCCAGCGGGTCGTCGACCAGGCCGCCACTGCGGCCCAGCAGTGTCAGTTCGCCCAGGGGCGCGAGTGCGCGCTGAAGTTGCCAACCCACCTGGCCGGTCGGCCCCAACAAGACGATCTTCATGTGTGACGGCGGCGTGGATGGGCAGGTGGCGGCCGGTTCGGTGGCGTGCCACAGGTGGGCAGTGGCGCGGTGCGCGTTGCCTGCAAACAACAGTGGATTCTAGGCACTGCGGCGGCCCGCTCGCAGCGCAAGACGTGCGCAAACCCACGAAAGTCACACCTCAGGGATAATACGAGGTTAATGAGCGACAACACCCCCCTGGCCGACACGGCCGAAACAGCAGCCATGGCTGCTGAACTGCCCGCGGTCGACGCGGCCCCGCAACGCTTCGAGACGCTGGCGCTCGACGCCAAGCTGCTCCGGGCGGTGACCGAATCCGGCTACACCGCGATGACGCCGATCCAGGCCAAGGCCATCCCGCTGGTGCTGGCCGGGCGGGATGTGATGGGCGCGGCGCAGACCGGCACCGGCAAGACCGCTGCCTTCTCGCTGCCGCTGCTGCAGAAGATGATGCGGCACGAATCGGCGTCGATGTCGCCGGCACGCCATCCGGTGCGCGCCCTGGTGCTCACGCCCACGCGCGAACTGGCCGACCAGGTGGCCAACAACGTCAAGACCTACGCCAAGCACACCCAGCTGCGCTCGATGGTGGTTTTTGGCGGCATCGACATGAAGCCGCAGACGCTGGAGCTCAAGCGCGGGGTCGAGGTGCTGATCGCCACCCCGGGCCGCCTGCTCGACCATATCGAGGCCAAGAACTGCGTGCTCAACCAGGTCGAGTACGTGGTGCTCGACGAGGCCGACCGCATGCTCGACATCGGCTTCCTGCCTGACCTGCAGCGCATCCTCAGCTACCTGCCCAAGCAGCGCCAGACCCTGCTGTTCTCGGCCACTTTCTCGCCCGAGATCCGCAAGCTGTCTCAAAGTTATCTGCACGACCCGATCACGGTGGAAGTGGCACGTGCCAACGCCACCGCCACCAATGTCGAGCAGCGCTTCTACAGCGTGGCCGAAGACGACAAGCGCGCCGCGGTGCGCCAGTTGATCAAGACCCGCGCGCTGACCCAGGCCCTCGTCTTCGTCAATTCCAAGCTCGGCGCGGCCCGGCTGGCCCGGTCGTTCGAGCGCGAGGGCCTGAAGACGGCAGCGCTGCATGGCGACAAATCCCAGGACGAGCGCCTGAAATCGCTGGCCGCTTTCAAGCGCGGCGAGGTCGAGTTGCTGGTGGCCACCGACGTGGCCGCGCGCGGCCTGGATATCGCTGATCTGCCGGCGGTGTTCAATTTCGACGTGCCTTTCAATGCCGAGGACTATGTCCACCGCATCGGCCGCACCGGCCGGGCCGGCGCGTCGGGCCTGGCCGTCACCCTGGTCGATCGCGACGATGCGCGCCTGGTGGGCGATATCGAGCGATTGATCAAGACCAAGATCGAGCTGGAGCCCTTTGAGCTGGTGGACGACAGGCCGCGCCGGGCGGTGCCCTACCGGGCCCGCGAGGTGGCCGACGAGCGGCCATTCCGGGATGCCGACGAGTTTGCCCGCGAGGCCGAGCGCCCGGTGCGCGAGGCCGAGCGGCCGCGTCGCTCAAGCGCTGCCGACCCCTTCTTCGACCAGCCCTACGAGGCCGCGCCGGCCGGTGGCGACAAGCCCGCCTGGGAGCAAAAATCCCCCACGCCCCTGGCGATCCGCGGCCTGTCGTCCAATATCCGCAGCAAGCGCAAGGTGGCATCGCTGCTGGGCGGCGGCGGCCCGACCTGAGTTGTGCCCGGGCGCTGGCGTGCTGCAGCACGGCGCCTGGATCAGGCTCAGCCCGCCAGCCAGCTGAAGACTGCCGGCATGCGCCCGCCCAGCGCTGCGGCCTGGCTTGTGCGCCAGGCCTGCACGCTGCGGGTTTCGCAGCGCCCGCCCGGTAGCGTCAGGCCGCTGGCCACGCTCAAACGGGTGCCGGGCTGCAGATGCTCGATCAGCGCGCCCAGCAGGGCGTCATTGCGGTAGGGCGTCTCGATCGCTATTTGGGTTTGCCCCGTGCGGCGCGACAGCGCGTCCAGCTCGCGGATGCGGCTGGCGCGGGCTGCGGCTTCCACCGGCAGGTAGCCGACAAACGCAAAACTCTGGCCGTTCAGGCCGCTGGCCGCCAGTGCCAGCAGCAAGGCGCTGGGGCCTGACATCGGCAGCACCGGGATGCCGAGCTGGTGCGCCGCCTGTACCAGCAGCGCGCCCGGGTCGGCCACCGCCGGCAGCCCGGCCTCGGACAGCAGGCCCACATCGTGGCCCGCCAAGGCCGGGGCCAGCAGCGGCCGCAGGTCAGCCGGCGTCGATCCCTTGCGGGCCGGTGCCGCGCCGCCCTTGGCCGGCCGGGGCAGCTCAATGATCTGGATTTGCTGCAGGGGCAGGGCCAGGGGCACCCACTGGCTGACGCGCTTGAGCAGCGCGCGGGTGGTCTTGGCGTTCTCGGCCACCCAGAAGCCCAGCGCGGCCGCGCGTTCGATCACCGCCTGCGGCAGCACGTCGCGCAGGTCGCCTTCATGGTCGGTGCCCAGGTCCAGGGTGTTGGGCACCAGCACCAGGGTGCCGGTGCGCTGGGCGGGGGCCGGTGTCATTGGCTGGACCCCGGCACGGCGACGCCGGCGGCGCGCAGCATCTGACAGGTGCGGATCAGCGGCAGGCCGACCAGCGCGGTCGGGTCGTCGGATTCGATCGCGTCGAGCAGCGCAATGCCCAGGGCCTCGCACTTGGCGCTGCCCGCACAGTCATAAGGTTGTTCGAGTTGCAGGTAGTGCGTGATCTCGGCATCGCTCAGGCTTCTGAACAACACCCGTACCGGCGCCACCTTCACTTCGGCATAGGCCATGTCGGCGCGCAGCACCGCCACCGCTGTGTGGAAAACCACCCATTTCCCCCGCATCGCCTGCAGTTGCGCCAGGGCCTGGGCCGCGCCGCCCGGCTTGCCCAAGGCCTGGCCGTGCAGGTCGGCCACCTGGTCGGCGCCTATCACCACCGCCCCGGGGTGCCGGGCGGCCACCGCGCGGGCCTTTGCCAGCGCCAGCCGGGGGGCCATCGCGGCCGGGGTTTCGTTGGGCAGCGGGATTTCATCGACCTCGGGCGACACCACCGTGAACGGCAAGCGCAGGCGCTGCAACAACTCGCGCCGGTACACCGACGTCGAGCCCAGGATCAATGGCAGCGCGGGGTGGGCGAGGGGCTGGAGCATCGGCCGGATTGTCCCATCGGGCGGGCGCATGGGGCCGGCAGACCGGGCCGTACACTGACCTGATGAGAAGCCCCCGACACGATCCCCTGCGGCTGGACGTGGCCGCTTTTGCCTCGGACGGCGGCCTGCTGGACGGCCGCTGGCCGGGCGCCAGCC
>JAYUQJ010000248.1:0-3916 GCA_043756825.1 Betaproteobacteria bacterium
CTGCGGCGCCCAGCTCGGTCCGCGCTGAAGGGGCGGCTGCTCAGGCCTGCGGGCGACGGCATGCCCGGCCCGCAATGTCAGGCCGGGCGCGCTGCCTCGATCGCGGCCCAAACCCGGGCGCCCGTGAAGGGCATGTCCAGCGCCTGGATGCCCAGGGGGCGCAGCGCACCGACCACCGCATTGGCCAATGCCGGCAGAGAACCGCTGCAACCCGACTCGCCCACGCCCTTGGCGCCCAGCAGGTTCAGGTCGGTGTGCACGTCCACCGTATCGCGCTGCATCGACGGCACGCAGCCCAGATGCGGCATCGCATAGTCCATCAGGCTGCCCGACAGCAGCTGGCCGCCCTCGTCATAGACCACCCGCTCGCAGAAGGCCTGACCCCAGCCCTGCACCACGCCGCCGTGTACCTGGCCTTCGACCAGTTGGGGCGAGACCACCGTGCCCAGGTCGTCCACTGCCACGTAGTTCAAGACGATGGTCACACCACTGCGCGGGTCGATCTCAACCTCGGCCACATGGCAACCGTTGGGGAAGGTGGCGCCCGATTGCGCCTCGCCGGTGGCCCGCAGACGGGCCAGCTGCGGCGCGTCGAGGCTGGCCAGCCAGTCCACCAGGGTCAGCCGGCGCCCGCCATCGCCGGCCTCCTGCCATTGCCCACTCACCAGTTGCAGGGCCGCCTCAGGGCAGGCCCAGCGTGCGGCCAGCAGCGGCCTGGCCAGCGCCACCAGGCGCTGGCAGAGATCCATCACCGCGCTGCCTGCCCCATACAGCGTGCGTGAGCCGCCGGTGCCATTGCCCACCAGGCTGCGGCCGGCATCACCCGCGTGGTAGCGCACCTGCTGCGCCGGCAGGCCGAGATGGGCCTCGATGATGTGGGCAAAGGACGCCGCGTGGCCCTGGCCCGAGCTGCCGGTGACGCCATAGACCTGCAGCACCCCGTCGGCCGAGAACTCACCCTGCACCTGGTCCTTGGCGGCGCCGCCGGCGGCCGAGACCTCCAGGTAGCAGGCCAGGCCGATGCCGCGCAAGCGACCGCGGGCCAGGCTCTCGGTGCGCCGCGCTGCAAAGCCTGCGTACTCTGACAAGGCCAGCGCCCGGTCGAGCACGCGGGCAAAGTCGCAATGGTCGTAGAGCGTGCCGTTGGCGCTGCGGTAGGGAAAGCTGGCCGGCGCAATGAAGTTCAGGCGCCGCAGCGCCACCGGGTCGAAGCCGTGCTCATGCGCGGCATGGTCGATCAGGCGCTCGATGGCATAGGCAATATCGGGCCGCCCGGCGCCGCGGTAGGCCGACACCGGCACGGTGTGCGTGAAGACCAGCTCGCTTTCCATGTACAGGGCGGGCACCTGGTAGACGCCCCCCATGGTGACGCTCAAGTTGCGGCTGCCGATCAGGCTGCTGAAGTAGCAGTTGAAGGCGCCCAGGTCGGCCTGGTCATGAAAGCGCAGGGCCAGGATGCGGCCATCGGCAGCCAGTGCCACCTCGCCGTCCAGGCTGAGCGCGCGGCCGTGCCAGTCGCTCTGGAAAACCTCCGATCGGCTGCCCACCCAGCTGACCGCGCGGCCCAGCCGGCGCGCGGCCAGCACCAGCAACGCATGCTCGCTGTAGGGCCCGCCGCGCAGGCCGAAAGAGCCGCCCACGTCCTGGGTGGCGATTTCCAGTTGCTCAGGTGGCAGCCCGGTCAGGGCTGCCAGGGCGGCTTTCATGCCCAGCATGCCCTGGGTGGGGGTGTGCACCCGGGTGATGCCGCTGGCGCTGTCATGCCACACCACCACCGCGCGCGGCTCCAGGGGCATGCCGATCAGGCGTTGGCTGTTCACCCGCATCCGGCTGACATGGCGCGCCGCCTGGAAAGCGGCGTCCACCGCCAGCCGATCGCCGTCGGCAAAGCGCGCCGACAGATTGCCGGGCACGCTGTCATGCACCTGCGGCGCGCCCGGCAGCATGGCGGCGTGCACGCTGGCCACGGCGTCCAGCGCCTGGTAGTCGATCTGCACCTGCTCGGCGGCGTCCTGGGCCTGGTCGGCGCTGTCAGCCAGCACCATCGCCAACGGCTGGCCGACAAAGTGAACCTCGTTGCGCGCCAGTACCGGCATGCGCACCTGCTTCTGCGGCTGGCCGGCGAGGTCTTTCACAGGCATGTAGTTCGGCAGCTCGCGGGCGCCAAAGGCGGCCACATCGTCGGCCGTCAGCACCGCCTGCACGCCAGGCGCCTGGCGCACCGCCGACAAGTCCATGGCGGTGATGCGCGCGTGCGCATGGGTCGAGCGGATCACGCACGCATGCAGCATGCCGGGGTAGCGGTGGTCAGCGGTGTAGCGGCCCTGCCCGGTGACCAGCGCATGGTCTTCACGCCGGGCATAGCGCACGCCGGGCGACAGGGCCGGCGCCTCAAGAGGGTGGTCGCTCATCGTGCCGCCTCCGCCGTGGCGGCGCCCGCCTGCATCGCCTGGGCCGCCTGGCGCACCGCCACGGCGATGTTGATGTAGCCGGTGCAGCGGCACAGATTGCCGGCCAGGCCCTGCTCGATCTCGGCATCGCTGGGCCGGGGATTGTCGGTGAGCAGACCGACCGTGGCCATCACCATGCCCGGGGTGCAGAAGCCGCACTGCAGCGCATGACACTCGGTGAAGGCCGCCTGCACCGGGTGCAGCAGGCCCGCCGGCTGGCTGCCGGCCAGGCCTTCGATGGTGGTGACCACCAGGCCCTGGGCCTGCACCGCCAGCAGGGTGCAGGATTTGACCGCCACGCTGTCCAGCAACACGGTGCAACAGCCACACTGGCTGGTGTCGCAGCCTATGTGGGTGCCGGTCAGGCAGAACTCATCGCGCAGCAGCGCGGCCAGCAGGGTGCGAGGCTCGACGTCGGCGCTGCGGGCCGTGCCATTCAAGACAAAGCTGATCTTCATGGGAGGTCTCTGGATTGAAAATGGTGGCAAGGCTGCGGCGGCTGGTCGGGCCGGGTGGCCGCATCAAGCCAGCGTCTGCAGGGCTTGCTCGAACATCAGGCGGGCCAGTTGCGCCCGGTAGGCCGCTGGCGCATGCATGTCGTCCAGCAGATCAGGGTGGTCCATCAGGGCGGTGACGGCACCCTGCCGCCAGGCGGCTTCGGCTGCCGGCCAGCGGCAGGCACAGGCAGTGGCGCCGGTGAGGGCCACCCGCAGATCGCCGCCGCCGAAATCGGCCGCGTAGACCCCGGCCATGGCATAGCCGGTGGCCGGGTGGCCGAACTTGGCGTAAGCACTGCGCAGCGGGATGGCAAAGCGCACCGCGCTGACAATCTCGTCGGGCGCCAGCGCGGTGCTGAACATGCCGGTAAAGAAGGCTTCCGCCGACCATTCCCGCTGTGTCGTGACTACCACCGCCTTCAAGGCCAGCAGCGCGGCCGGGTAATCGGCGGCCGGGTCGTTGTTGGCGATCGACCCGCCCAGCGTGCCGCGCGCCCGCACCTGGGCATCGCCAATGCCGCCCGCCAGCCGCGCCAGCCCAGGCAAGGCCTGTTGCAGGGCGGGCGAGGCCGCCACCGCACGGTGGGTCAGCCCGGCGCCCAGCGTCACCTGGTCGGCCTGCACCTGCAAGGTCTGCAACTCGGCCAGGCGGCCAATGTCCACCAATTGGCTGGGTGCGGCGAGCCGGTGCTTGAGCACCGGGATCAGCGTCATGCCGCCCGCCAGCAACTTGGCCTGCGGGTCCCGCGCCAGTGCGGCATGAGCCTGGCCCAGCGAGGTGACGAGCAGGTAGTCGAGAGAATTCATCGGCAGGCAGTCATCGGTATAACAAGGTGGGCAGTCTTCAAGGCGGTTCTGCGCCGCTGACCAGACCACCATAACGCGAACCGTCGCGGGCTGACCACCCGGGTTTGCCAGCCATCCCGGCCAGCAGGCCCGGTGTCAAAAAGGGTCGATCCAGCCCGGCAC
>JAYUQJ010000249.1:0-3916 GCA_043756825.1 Betaproteobacteria bacterium
CCAACCCCGGCCGCACCGGTGGTGCCGCCCGTGGCGGTCGCGCCCGCGCCCCAGCCGGCAGCCTTGCCGCTGCCCATGCCGGCCCCGCCCGGCGCGGCAGCGCCCGGCCTGGTCGACAGCATCACCGCCAGCCCCTGGTTGCTGCCCGGTGCCGGGATCTTGTTGGTGCTGGTGGCGGGCCTGGCGGCCTGGCGTTTGCGCAACCGCCTGGGCAAGGGAGCGAGTGAGACCTCGTTCCTCGAAAGCCGCATGCAGCCCGATTCTTTCTTTGGTGCCAGCGGCGGGCAGCATGTGGACACCCGCGACGCGTCGCGCACCAATGCCAGTTCGATGGGCTATTCGCTCAGTCAGCTGGACGCCATCGGTGATGTCGACCCTGTGGCCGAGGCCGATGTCTACCTGGCCTATGGCCGTGACCTGCAGGCCGAGGAAATCCTCAAGGAGGCGATGCGCACCACGCCCGATCGCCTGGCGGTGCGCACCAAGCTGCTGGAGGTCTATGCCAAACGGCGCGACATCAAGGGCTTCGAGCTGCTGGCCACCCAGCTTTATGCGTTGACCAAGGGGGGCGGCGCGGACTGGGCGCGGGCCCAGGAATTGGGCCGCCAATGCGACCCGGACAACCAGCTCTACCTGCCCGGCGGCCACCCCGAGGAGATCATCCTCGACGGCGAACGCGTCGTGGTCGAGCCCCTGGGTGCCACCACCCAGCCGCATTCGGTGCTGTCGGCACCGACCCAGCCCTTTGTCGACAGCGGCTTGCCGACCCTGGACACGCGCCCCGCTGCGCGCGGCGCTGCGGTCCGCCAAGACCTGCCGACCCAGCAGATGGACTTCTCCGATGCCACCCTCGACCTCGATCTGAGCGAGGTGTTCGACGACGGCGGCGCCGCCCGGCGTGCGATGGAGGCCACCCGACCGATCGCGGCGAGTGTGCAGCGGCCGATCGATCCGGGGCTGGATTTCGACTTTGGCGAGCCCACCCAGCCGTCGCGGCGCGCTGCCAGCGTGCCCGAGCCCACGGCCCATATCGATTTCGATTCGATGGCCATGGAACTGGACGCCGGGCTGGCCGACACCACGATATCGATGCCCGGCAAGGGCGGTACGTTGCCCGGAGATCTGGGTGGGGACAGCACCGTCGATTTCAGCCGCTTTCCGGTGTCCGAGCCGGGCCGGCTGGCCGAGACCGCACCCACTACCCCGGGGGACCTGGATGATGTCTTGCTCGACAGCGGTGACCCGCTGCTGCGCAAAATGGAGCTGGCCGAAGAATTCCGCCAGATCGGCGACATCGACGGCGCCCGTGACCTGCTCGAAGAGGTACTCGGAAAGGCCGGCGGCGCACTGCGTGTCAAGGCCCAGGCCATGCTTGATGCCTTGAACTGATGCGCGCCAGCGCATGAGCCGGCCGGGCTGTCTGCCGCCCTCGCTGCCTTCGCCATGAACGCGCCCTGTCGCCAGCAGCCAGGGGCGGCTGCCCATCGACGGACCCGGGCGCGATCTACGAACGGTCTCGCGTCGGCCCTCGGCGCTCGCACCCGAACCCCGCAATGCCGATGGCGCAGGGCAGCCCGGTGAGTCAGCGCATGGCCTTGGGCCTGAGCTACCGCGGCACCGCCTACCTGGGCTGGCAGCGCCAGCCGACGGGTCGCACCGTGCAAGGCCAGCTCGAGGCGGCGCTGGCCGCCTTCGTCGATGCGCCGGTGGCCACCACCTGTGCCGGCCGCACCGATGCCGGCGTGCATGCGTTCAACCAGGTGGTCCATCTGGACAGCCCGGTCGAGCGTGAGCCCTTCTCGTGGTTGCGTGGCACCAACCGCTACCTGCCGGCCGACATCGCGGTGCAATGGTGTCAAGCCGTATCGCCAGACTTTCATGCCCGCTACCTGGCGCACGGACGGCGTTACCGCTACTACCTGCTCGAGTCGGCGGTGCGGCCGTCGCTGGAGTCCGGCAGCGTGGGCTGGGTGTTCCGCGCGCTGGACGGCCCGGCCATGCGCCAGGCGGCGGCCCTGCTGGTCGGTGAGCATGACTTCAGCAGCTTCCGCTCGTCCGAATGCCAGGCCCGCAGCCCGGTCAAGACCCTGCGCGCGATCGGCATCGGGCGCCACGGCAACTTTTGGCGGATCGATGTGGACGGCTCGGCCTTCTTGCACCATATGGTGCGCAACATCATGGGCTGTCTGGTGGCGGTGGGCAGCGGCCGGCAGGCGCCGGGCTGGATCGGCGAGGTGCTGGCCGCGCGCAACCGCAAGGCCGCCGCCCCCACCTTCGCCGCCGATGGCCTGTATTTCGTCGGACCGTACTACGATGCTGCTCTGAGGCTGCCCGAGCACACGCCGCCCATGGATTGGCGGCCCTAGTGGCCGCACCGCGCCGAACAAGGCGCAACCCCGGCCGGACCGATCCGGCCGGTCCGTTTCTAGAAACCCGATGACTGTCCGCACTCGCATCAAGATCTGTGGCCTGACCCGCGCACCCGATGTGGCCGATGCGGTGGAGGCCGGCGCCGACGCGATCGGCCTGGTGCTGTATGCCCGTAGCCCGCGTGCCGTCAGCGTGGCCCGTGCGGCTGATCTGGCGCGCATGCTGCCGCCCTTCGTGACGCCGGTGTGCTTGTTCGTCAATGCCGAGCGTGCGCTGATCGACGCCGCGCTGCGGGCCATTCCGCAGGCCCTGCTGCAGTTTCACGGTGACGAAACGCCGGCCGAATGCGAGGCCATCCACCGGGCCACCGGCCGGCCCTGGCTGCGCGCTGCGCGCATGGCGCCGGGTTTTGCTTTGTTAGACTTCGCCGCAGCTCACAAGAGCGCCGCCGGCATCCTGCTCGACGCCCATGTCGACGGTTATGGCGGTGGTGGAAAGGCTTTCGATTGGTCCCTCGTCCCGCACAACGTGCCCCGTCCGGTCGTTTTGTCTGGTGGGTTGAATCCTGCAAACGTGACCGATGGCATCCGCCACGTCCGGCCCTGGGCCGTTGACGTGAGCTCTGGCGTCGAAAGCGCCAAGGGCTTGAAGGATGCGGTGTTGGTGCGCGCCTTTTGCGCTGCAGTGCGCGAAGCCGATGCGCTGGTTGCCGCTGCTGCCGACCATTGAAACCTGCTGCCTGCCGGCCTGCCGCCGTGCAGGCCGCGCTGAGCACAGGACGAAACCATGTTCGACTACCACCAACCCGATGCCCGCGGGCATTTCGGGCCCGTCAATGGCCTGAATTACGGCGGCACCTTTGTTGCCGAAACCCTGGTACACGCGCTCGACGAGCTGCGCGATGCCTACGCCCACTACAGCCAGGACACGGCCTTCATGGCCGAGTACCGCAGCGAGCTGGCCCATTTCGTTGGCCGGCCCAGCCCGGTCTACCACGCCGCCCGGATGAGCCGCGAGGTCGGCGGCGCGCAGATCCACTTGAAGCGTGAGGACCTGAACCACACCGGCGCGCACAAGATCAACAACACCATCGGCCAGGCGTTGCTGGCGCGTCACATGGGCAAGAAACGTGTGATCGCCGAGACCGGTGCCGGCCAGCATGGTGTGGCGACGGCCACCGTGGCCGCGCGCTTCGGCATGCAATGCGTGGTGTACATGGGTTCCGAGGATATGAAGCGTCAGGCGATCAATGTCTATCGCATGAAGCTGCTGGGCGCCGAGGTGGTACCGGTCGAATCCGGATCGAAAACGCTCAAGGACGCGTTGAATGAAGCCATGCGCGACTGGGTGACAAATGTCGAGAACACCTTTTATATTATCGGCACCGTCGCCGGCCCGCATCCCTATCCGATGATGGTGCGTGATTTCCAGAGCGTGATCGGGCGCGAGACGCGCACGCAGATCAAGGAACTGGAAAAACGTCTGCCGGACGCACTGGTCGCCTGTGTCGGCGGCGGTTCCAATGCCCTCGGCCTGTTTTATCCCT
>JAYUQJ010000250.1:0-3902 GCA_043756825.1 Betaproteobacteria bacterium
CCGTCGTCGGCGGCCATCTGCTGCAGCCAGCCCAGCGCATCGGCATACATCGACAGGGTGCGGGCCGCCAGGCGGCGCTCCACCCGCAGGTGCTGCAGAAAGTTCTCGATACCTTGCGCCAGCAGCGGGCCGGCCACGGCCGTCAGTCCCGCGCCAGCAGGCGGCTCAGCGCGGCGCCCGCCACCTCGCCGATGCGCACCAGAAAATCGGTGCCCATCTCGGCGCTGTAGCGGGCGGGGTCGGGCGAGCCCAGCACCAACAGGCCGATGGGCAACTCACCGGCGTTGGCACGCAACGGAATCAGCGCGATCGAGCTGATGCTGGCGGCTTCGCCCAGCCAGGCCGATGCCTCGAAGCCGGCGTTCAGGCCGCAGTAGGGCTGGCCCAGGCTGGCTGTGAAGGTCTTGACATCGTCACTGACCCCGGCGCTGAACGGCAGGCCCTCGAAGGCCGCATCAACGCCCCATACCCGCAAGGCCGCCTGCGGGATCAGAAACTCATGCTGCAGCGATTGCAGCAGGCTGGCCGGCAGGTCGGCGGGTGCCGCCGCCAGCAGGATGCACTGGATGAAGCGGTGCAGGCGGTTGGCGATGACCACGTTCTCGCGGCCATGGCGCACCATCTCCATGTACTGCTGCTCCAGCATCTTGATCTTGTCGCGCAGCATCTCCATCTGCCGCTGCTGCAGCGACACCGCGCGCTGCCCGTGCGGGTTGGCCAGCTGCACCGTGGCCAGCAGGTCGGCGTGGCGCTCGAAGAAGCCCGGCGTGTTGGCCAGGTAATTGGCGATGTCGCTTTCGGTGATGCCGGCCTGGATGGTCACAGTTCAATTTCCCCTTGGTAGACGGTTTCGGCCGGGCCGGTCAACAGCACATGGGCATCGTCGGCGGCCCATTCCACGGTAAGCCGGCCGCCGCGGGCCTGCACATCCACCTTGCGGTCCAGCCAGCCCAGGCGGATGCCGGCCACCACCGCAGCGCAGGCGCCGGTGCCACAGGCCAGGGTCTCGCCGGCATCGCGTTCGTGTACCCGCAGGGCGATCTCACTGCGCGAGACCACCTGCATGAAGCCGGCGTTGACCTTGCGCGCAAAACGCGGATGCGATTCAACCTGCGGCCCCAGCTGGGCCACCGGCGCATCGCGCACGTCCTCCACCCGCTGCACCGCATGCGGGTTGCCCATCGACAGCACCGCCACCAGCAACTGCCGGCCCTCGGCCACCGCCAGGGGCCAGCGCTCGAAGCCGCCTTCGGCCTGGGCTGCCAGCCCGGTGGCATCAAAGGGCACGCGGGCCAGGTCGAACACCGGCCGGTTCATGTCCACCGTCACCCGGCCGTCGTCCTGCAGGTGCAGCACCAGCAGGTTGTTCACGGTCTGCACCCGGATCGTCTTGCGGTCGCTCAGGCCCTGTGCATGCACAAAACGCACGAAGCAGCGCGCGCCATTGCCGCAGTGCTCCACCTCGTCGCCGGTGTTGTTGAAGATGCGATAACCGAAATCGACACCCGGCTGGCGCGCCGGGTCGACCACCAGGATCTGGTCGGCGCCCACGCCGAAGCGCCGGTCGCCCAGCCGGCGCAACTGGTCGGGGTTGAGGTCGATCGGACCGCGGGTGGCGTCGAGCACCACAAAGTCGTTGCCGGCGCCCTGCATCTTGGTGAACTTCAATCGCATGATTCGATTATCGCGGCGGCGATCAGTACAAGCCGGGCTGGCCTTCGGGTCGGGTCTTGAAGCGCCGGTGCACCCACAGGTACTGCGCCGGATTGAGCCGGATCTGTTCGGCGATCCAGGCATTCACACGGGCGGCGGCGGCCAGATCGTCGTCGCCGGGAAAGTCATCCCAGGGCGGCAGAAAATGCACCCGGTAGCCCTGGCCGCCGGGCAGCATCTCGGCCAGCACCGGTTGCACCCGCATGCCCAGCGACCGCGCCATGCGGGCCGGCGCCAGCAAGGTGGCCGCAGGCACGCCGAAGAAGGGCACGAAGGCCGCATCGCGCGCACCAAAGTCCATGTCGGGCAAGTTGAAGAAGGTCGCGCCACGCTTGATCGCCCGCACCAGGGGCAGCGCCCGCTCGTTGCGCGCAAACACTTCGGCCCGGCCAAAGCGCAGCCGGCCCTTGCGCATCGCCGCATCGAACACCGGGTTGCTCTGGGCCTGGTAGATCGACGCCACCCGACCCGTTTGAAACAGCTGCGTGGCCACGCCAGCCACGTCCAGCGCGACGAAATGCGGCACCAGCCACATCACCGGCCGGTCGCTGCGCGCGGCCAGGCCCACATCGCCGACCACCTGGATCAGGCGCTGCAGCCGGCTGGCCGGCGCGTACCACAACAGCCCGCGCTCCACCAGGCTGCGCGCCAGCCAGCCGAAGTGATCGCGCACCAGTTGCTGGCGCGCAGCGGCGTCCAGCCCCGGCAGGCACAGCTGCACATTGCGCAGCGCCACGCGCCGGCGCGAGCCGGCCAGGGCGTACAGCAAGCGCCCCAGGCCCCGGCCCAGACCGGCCTGCCAGGCCAGCGGCAGCATCTGCAGGGCGCGCAGCAGGCCCAATACCGCATAAGCCAGAACGCGCTGCATCATGGGCCGGCCGCCTCGTCGCCGGTGACGGCATGCACCCGCCTCGGCTGCTTGTAGCGGTGGTAGCCCCACAGGTACTGGCCGGGTGCCTGGCGGATCAGGTCGGCCATCTCGTCGTTGAGCGCGCTGGCGCAGGCCAGCTGCAGGGCCGCGTCATCGGCGGCGGCCACCGGCATGGGCCGGGCGGGCGGCGCGACCCGCAACACATAGCCCTGGCCCTGCGGCAGGCGCTCGGCCCAGATCAGGAGCAGGGCAGCGCCGGTCTGCTGCACCAGGCGGGTGGCCAGGGTCATGGTGTAGGCCGGCCGACCGAAAAAGGGCGCCCAGACCCCCATGCCCTCGGGCGGCACCTGGTCAGGCAGCAGGCCCACCGCCTCGCCCCGGCGCAGCGCGCGGATCATCTGCCGCACCCCGGCCAGCGCGGCCGGCGCGGCAACCAGGCCGGGCCGGGTACGGGCGGCCTGCTCCAGGCTGCGCAGCCAGGGCTGGCGGGCCGGCCGGTACATGGCAGTCAGCCGGGTGCGCTGGCCATAGCGCTCGGCAATCGCCTGGGCGCAGACCTCGAAGCAGCCCAGATGCGGTGTCAGCAGCACGAGGCCGCGGCCCTGGTCGAGGGCGCTGTCGATCAGGCCTTCGCCCTGCCATCGCAGCAGGCTGCCCAGCGGCCGGTCAGGCGGGCGCAGCCACAACCATGGCAACTCGGCCACCATGCGGCCGGTCTGGGCCACCGCCTGTCGACGCTGGGCGCGCACCAAGCCCGCAGCGTCGGCATTGGCGCGCATGCGTTGGCGGTAGGTGCGCGACAAACCATAGGCCAGCCAACCCAAGAGTGCGCCCCAGGCGTGCAAAGTCGACAGACGCCTGCGAGACAGCCAGCGGATCAGCAGCAACATGGTCCATATAATCTGCCCTGTCGCCGAGTTACAGAACTACTTGCGGGGCGACAGGTGGTGGTTCACCACCGGGTGCCCAGCGTCGGATCGGCACGATCCGGCCGGGGCACAAGGAATACCGCTAAAGCGTTCGCCGCAACCTCCTGTTGTCGTGGCGACGTCAGCCTCAACCAACCTGGAGTGTATTGAAGTGGCGAACGATTACCTGTTTACGTCCGAGTCTGTCTCTGAGGGTCACCCCGACAAGGTGGCCGACCAGATCAGCGACGCGATCCTGGACGCGATCTTTGCGCAAGACCCGCGCAGCCGCGTGGCGGCCGAGACCCTGACCAACACCGGCCTGGTGGTGCTGGCCGGCGAGATCACCACCAACGCGCATGTCGACTATATCCAGGTGGCGCGCGACACCATCAAGCGCATCGGCTACG
>JAYUQJ010000251.1:0-3901 GCA_043756825.1 Betaproteobacteria bacterium
TTTCGATCATGCCCGCTCACCACCCCAAAACGCACCCGCTCGTCGTTGCAAATGCTCGCCATAGCCCGGGCTATGGCTGCGCTTTGCGCCTATATCGAGCACGTTTTGTGGTGTTGCTCGGTCACGCTCGAAATCCTCTCAGTCTCTGACTCCGCAGCATGAGTGACGCGTCTGCGGCAACTGCTGCACCGGTCCCTGCGGCGCGGCCCGCTCCGGCCCAGCCGCGCTTGTCGCCGTGGTTCAGCGTCATCGGCGCCTTGCTGCTGGGCAGCGTGCTGGCGGCGGCGCTGGTGCAGGCGCGCCAGTTCACCCTGCTGAACCTGACTGGCAAGCTGCAGGACGACTACCTGGTGGTCGGCCTGCACCAGGTCGAGGTTGAATACCTGCGCCTGCGCGAGCAGCTGCGCCGGGACCTGGATCAACCGATGAGCAGCGCGCTGCAACTGCGTTATGACATCTTTGTCAGCCGGGTGGCCTTGCTCGGCAGCGACCGGGCCCGCCGCCTGCTGGCCGCCGACGACGCCAACCAGCAGGTGATGCAGGACATCGACCGCTTCGTCCAGCGTGCCGACCTCTACCTGGGCACGTCCACCACCGGCAGTCTCAGCCGCCAGGCCGCACAGGCGCTGCTGGACGAACTGGCCGCGCTGGACGAACCCGTCCACCAGATGATGCTCACCGCCTCGCACCGGGTGGCCGCGCAGGTCACCGAGCGCGAGCGGCGGGTACGCCAGCACAACCACATCGGCCTGGCGTTGACCGGCTTCCTGCTGGCAATGGTGCTCTTGTTCGGCGGGCTGGCGCTGCGCCAGATGCGCAAGCTCGAAGGCCGGCGTCAGCGCCTGGAGCAACTGGCCGACCAGCTGCGCGACGCCCGCATCGAGGCCGAGGCGGCCAACGCCGCCAAGGGCGAATTCCTGGCCGACATGAGCCATGCCCTGCGCACGCCGCTGCAGGGCCTGACTGGCATGCTGGGGCTGGTCAAGGACGCCCCGCGCGACCCCCGGGCGCGCGACTGGCTGCAGGCCGCCGACGATTCGGCCCAGCACCTGCGCGGCCTGCTCGACGACGTGCTCGACCTCAGCCGCCTGAATGCCGGCACCCTGAACCTGGCACCGATGCCGGTCAAGCTGGCGGCCCTGCTGCGCGAGGTGCAGGGCCTGCTGGCCCACACCGCCAGCGCCAGGGGCCTGACCCTGCAGGTCGACCTCGACCCGGCACTGCCGGCCTGGGTGCGGCTCGACCCGACCCGGGTTCGCCAGGTGCTGTTCAACCTGCTCAACAACGCCATCAAGTTCTCCGAGCAAGGGGCGGTGCGCCTGCAATGCCGCGCCGGCGCCGACGCAGCAGGCCGGGGCCTGCTGGAGTTTCATGTCACTGACACCGGCATCGGCATGGACCGGGAGACCGTGTCCCGGCTGTTCCGCCGCTACCACATCGCCGACGAGGCGCGCGGGCCGCGCCAGGGCAGCGCCGGCCTGGGCCTGGCGATATCGCGCAACCTGGCCCGCCTGATGGGCGGCGACCTGGGGGTGCGCAGCACCCCCGGCGACGGCAGCGTGTTCACACTGCGCTGCCCCCTGCATGCCCTGCCCGATCAGGCCGCCGCAGCGGCCGTGTCCGAGGGTGAGCGGCCGGCCGCCGCCATCCGGGTGCTGCAGGTGCTGGTGGCCGAGGACCACCCCGTCAATCGCCTCTACCTGGCTGCGGTGCTGGCGCGGCTAGGCCACCTGGCGCGGCTGGTCAGCAATGGCCAGGAGGCCGTGGATGCCATCGCCACGCCCGCCAAGGATGTCGGAGACGGCCAGGCCCAGGCGCCCTATGACCTGGTGCTGATGGACGTGCAGATGCCGGTGATGGACGGCGTGGCGGCCACGGCGGCGATCCGCGCGCTGCCCGGCCCGCAGGCCAAGGTCTGCGTGGTGGCGATCACGGCCGACGTGCTGGCCGACACCCAGCAACGTTGCCAGGCGGCCGGGGTGAATGATCTGCTGACCAAGCCGCTGATCCTGGACGACCTGCAGGCCATGCTGCACAAGCATTTCGGCATCGGCGGTCTGTCGACCCGCGCCGCTACGCTGCAGGCGCGCACCGCCGGCAGCCCCGGCGAACCCCTGCTGCTGGATCACGGCACACTCCAGTCGGTTCGCGAACTGATGGGCGCCCGGCAGGTGCAGGGCCTGTACGCCGGCTTCTTCAGCCAGGCCGATGACGCGGCGCGGCGCATGCGCGATGCCATGCGCAATGCCGACCCCGAAGCCCTGCGCCGCTGCGCCCACACCGTCAAGGGTGCCGCGCTCAACCTGGGCTTGCCGGCTCTGGCCGAAGCGTCGGCCCTGCTCAGCCGCGAGGCCAGCAGCCTGGCCGCAGCCCACCTGGCGCTGGCGGTGCAGCGCTTCGAGGAATTGACCGCCGCCACCCGGTCGCTGTGCGCCGGCGAGGGCCTGCTGGCCGACGCCCCGCCAGGCTGAGAGACTGAGAGGGATAGCGCCGGTCGGCGCGCGCATCAGAAGCTGCGCGGCAGGCCCAGCACATGCTCGGCCACATAGCTCAGGATCAGGTTGGTCGAGATCGGCGCCACCTGGTACAGGCGGGTCTCGCGGAACTTGCGCTCGACATCGTATTCGCAGGCGAAGCCGAAGCCGCCATGAAACTGGATACACGCGTTGGCCGCCTCCCAGCTGGCCTTGGCGGCCAGGTACTTGGCCATGTTCGCCTCGGCGCCGCAGGGCTGGCGAGCATCGAACAGCGCGCACGCCCGCCAGCGCATCAGGTCGGCGGCCTCCACCTCGATATGCGCCTCGGCGATCGGAAACTGCACGCCCTGGTTCTGGCCGATCGGGCGGCCGAAGACGATGCGGTCCTTGACATAGGCGGTCACCCGGTCGATGAACCAGCGGCCGTCGCCGATGCATTCGGCCGCGATCAGGGTGCGCTCGGCGTTGAGCCCATCGAGGATGTACTTGAAGCCCTGGCCCTCCAGGCCGATCAGGTTCTCGGCCGGGATCTCCAGGTCCTCGAAGAACAGCTCATTGGTCTCGTGGTTGACCATATTGGGGATCGGCCGCACGTCCAGACCCTTGCCGATGGCCTGGCGCAGGTCGACGATGAAGATCGACATGCCCTCGCTCTTGCGGCTTACTTCGGCCAGCGGCGTGGTGCGGGCCAGCAGGATCATCAGGTCGGAATGCTGGACGCGCGAGATCCAGACCTTTTGGCCGTTGATGACGTAGCGGTCGCCAGCCGGCCCCGACTTCTTCACCGCCATGGTCTTGATCTTGGTGGTGTCGGTGCCGGTGCTGGGCTCAGTGACGCCCATGCTCTGCAAACGCAGGGCGCCGCTGGCGATCTGCGGCAGGTACAGCGCCTTCTGCGCTGCCGAGCCGTGGCGCAGCAGCGTGCCCATGTTGTACATCTGGCCGTGGCAGGCGCCCGAGTTGCCACCGGCGCGGTTGATCTCTTCCATGATCACGCTGGCCTCGGCCAAGCCAAGACCGGAGCCGCCGTATTCCTGCGGGATCAGCGCGGCCATCCAGCCGGCCTGGGTCAGCGCGTCGACAAAAGCCTCGGGGTAGGCGCGGCGGCTGTCCACCTCGCGGTGGTAGGCGTCGGGAAACTCGGCGCAGAGGGCGCGCACGGCGTCACGGATGTCGGTGTAGGCCTGGGCGGTGTAGGCCTGGGCGGTATGGGCATGTGCGGTCATGGCGGGGGCTCAGCAGAGTTCGGCGGTGGCTTGCATGGTGAGCCAGCCTTGGTGGTCACGGGTCCACAGCTGCGCGGTACCCGCGTTGTCGAAGCGGCCGCAGACGGTGAAAGGGTGGATGTCGAAGACCGGCCGCAGCGCCTTGAAGTTGAAGCGCCTGAGCCGTGCGTCGGGCCGCTCGCGGCGCAGCAGATCGAG
>JAYUQJ010000252.1:0-3892 GCA_043756825.1 Betaproteobacteria bacterium
TGCACGCCACGCAAGGTGACCATGCAGCCGATGGCCAAGTTCTCGCGGATCTTGAACCCCGCGATGGGCTTACGCGACTTGGTGACCACCGGCTTCTGGCCAGCGATCTTGGTCAGATCACTGACCGCGTGATCCATCACCTTCTTGTCAGCGACTGCCTCGCTCACACCCATGTTCAGCGTGATCTTGCTGAGGCGCGGCACTTGCATCACCGATTTGTAGCCAAACTTTGCGACCAGATCGGGGACGACCTTTTCGCGGTAGAACTGCTGCAGACGAGCCATGTGAACCCCTGTCTTCCTTGCCGGTTTGGGCCGTCAGGCCTTGATCACTTCGCCGCTGGACTTGAAGACACGTACCTTCTTGCCATCGACCAGGATCTTGGCGCCCACGCGATCAGCCTTGGCCGTTGCGGGGTTGAAGATCGCCACGTTGGATTGGTTGATCGGCATGGTCTTGTCGATCACGCCGCCGGTAGTACCCTTCATCGGGTTGGGCTTCACATGCTTCTTGACCATGTTGATGCCCTCGACGAGGACATGATCGTCGTCGACGCGCTGCAGCACTGCACCGCGCTTGCCCTTGTCACGACCGGTCAACACGATGACCTGGTCGCCTTTGCGAATCTTGTTCATGGCTTGTAATCCTTAGGCCGATGCCACGAGCGCTCAAAGCACCTCGGGTGCGAGCGACACGATCTTCATGAAACGCTCGGTGCGCAACTCACGGGTGACCGGCCCGAAGATACGGGTGCCGATTGGCTCAAGCTTGGCATTGAGCAGCACGGCGGCATTGCCGTCGAACTTGACCAGAGAGCCATCCTGCCGACGCACGCCTTTGGCAGTGCGCACAACCACGGCGCTGTAGACCTCGCCTTTTTTGACGCGCCCGCGCGGCGCCGCCTCTTTGATCGACACCTTGATGATGTCGCCAATGGCTGCATACCTGCGCTTGGACCCGCCGAGCACCTTGATGCACATGACGGACTTGGCACCCGTGTTGTCAGCGACATCGAGCCGCGATTGCATTTGGATCATTTGTGTCCCCAACTTGTCCCGCCCTGGCCGGCACGCCTTGCGGCGCGCCTGTCTGGGTCGGTCAGTCTTGGGCCCGTCATACCCGTAGTGGCCGATGAGCCACCGCAGGTGCTGTTTGGGCGGATCCGAAAGGTGCTGTTGGCGAATGCCTAAGCCGCCTTCCGGCGAAGCTGCAGATTATCGCTTGTTACTTGAATCCCTGTCAAGTAGCAGCGTCGAACTTTTATCTTAGTCGGGCTCAGGTTCGCAGGGCCTGGGCCTGGGTCAGCATGGTGCCGGCATCGCTGACCTCGAACTTGCCTGGGCCTTCAATGTTCAGGGTCGTGACCACACCGTCGACCACCAGCATTGAGTAACGGTTGCTGCGCAGGCCCATGCCACGCGCCGTCAGGTCAAGCGTCAGGCCGGTGGCCTTGGTGAAGTCTGCGCTGCCATCGGCCATCATCCGAACCTTACCCAGCGCCTTTTGCTCACGGCCCCAGGCACCCATCACGAACGCGTCGTTGACGCTGACACACCATATCTCATCCACCCCGGCTGCCTTCAGGTCGACCGCCCTCTCGACATAGCCAGGCACATGCTTGGCGGAGCAGGTAGGGGTGTAGGCGCCAGGTAGCGCGAAAAGTGCAATCGTCTTGCCGGCCGTGGCCTTGGCCACATCGAAGCCGTTGGGGCCGATCGAACAACCTTCGCCTTCCACCTCGACAAACTCATTGAGGGTCGCAGCTGGCAGCTTGTCGCCTACTTGGATCATGTCCGTGCTCCTGACTTGTGTGCCGCGCTGTGCGGCGGATGGGGCCAAATGAAAAACGGCCGGCGCGCAGTATCGAGCGTTCCGGCCGTATGGATGTCGGTACGGGGCGCAAACCCCAGTCCGCTCTGCGGTTTAGACCAAGCCCGCCTTTTGCAGCAGCTTGGTCACGACCCAGGATTTGGTCTTGCTGATCGGCCGACCTTCGGCAATTTCGACAAAGTCGCCAGCGTGGTACTCGCCCTTTTCGTCGTGGGCTTGGTATTTACGCGAACGGCCTACGATCTTGCCGTACAACTCGTGGGTAACTCGACGTTCGACCAGCACGGTCACCGTCTTGTTGCGCTTGTCGCTGACTACTCGACCCACCAGGGTGCGGGTGTTCTTGACCGGTGCAGCCGAGGCAGCCGCCGCAGTAGTCTGGGCTTGGACTTCGCTCATTGGGCGGCTCCCTTCTTCTTCTCGGCCAGGATGGTCTTGGCACGCGCTATGTCGCGGCGCGTCTGGCCCAGCGTTTGGTGGTTGGACAGCTGTTGGGTGGCCTTTTGCATGCGCAGGCCGAAGTGGGCCTTGAGCAGGTCGGTCACTTCCTTCTCGAGGCCAGCCACGTCCTTGGCCCGCAGGTCTGATGCTTTGGTCATGATTTGCTCCGTGTTCATGCGCCGACTTGGCGCGTGACGAACGTGCAACGCAACGGCAACTTGGCAGCCGCGAGCGTGAACGCCTCGCGGGCCAGTGCTTCCGGAACGCCGTTCAGTTCGTAGAGCACCTTGCCGGGCACGATTTCAGCCACGTAGTACTCTGGATTGCCCTTGCCGTTACCCATCCGTACTTCAGCAGGCTTCTGCGAAATCGGTTTGTCCGGAAAGATGCGGATGAAAATCCGGCCACCGCGCTTGATGTGGCGAGAGATTGCGCGACGCGCCGCTTCAATCTGGCGCGCCGTGATCCGACCGCGCTCGGTGGCCTTGAGGCCGAACTCACCGAAGGACACGTTGGCGCCGCGGGTGGCGACACCCGTATTGCGCCCTTTTTGTTCCTTGCGGTACTTGCGACGTGCTGGTTGCAGCATGTTGTTCTACTCCTTAGGCGGCGCCGGTGCCGGGTGCGGGCACCTTGCGCACGCGCTTGGCTGCAGGCCTGCCATCAGGACCTAGCACTTCGGCGGGTTTGACGTCGGCCGAGGCGGCATCGCTGCGGGGGCGTTGGTCAGCGCCAGGGCGCGGACCGCGGCGATCGGGACCACCAGGTGCACCCGGGCCACCCGGGCGCGGGCCGCGGCGCGGTCGGCGGTCGTCATCCTGGCCTTCTGGGCGAGCATTGCCGGGCGCATCGCCGCGGCCTAGGTGATCACCGCGGTAGACCCAGACCTTGCAGCCGATCACCCCATAGGTGGTCTTGGCTTCCGAGAAGCCGTAGTCGATGTCGGCGCGCAGGGTGTGCAGCGGCACGCGCCCTTCGCGGTACCACTCGCAGCGGGCAATCTCGATACCATTCAGGCGGCCCGATGACATGATCTTGATGCCCTGGGCGCCCAGGCGCATCGCGTTCTGCATGGCGCGCTTCATGGCGCGCCGGAACATGATGCGTTTTTCGAGCTGCTGGGTGATCGAGTCGGCGATCAACTGCGCATCGATTTCAGGCTTGCGCACCTCTTCGATGTTCACGGCAACCGGCACACCCAGGCGGCGCGTCAGTTCGGCCTTGAGGTTTTCGATGTCCTCGCCCTTTTTGCCGATGACCACGCCCGGACGGGCCGAGAAGATGGTGATGCGGGCGTTCTTCGCGGGGCGCTCGATGAGGATGCGCGACACGGCCGCGCTCTTGAGCTTCTTCTTGAGGTACTCGCGCACGTCCAGGTCTTCGGCCAGCATGCCGGCGAAGTTGCGACGCGACGCGTACCAACGCGAAGCCCAGGCACGGGTGACGACCAGACGGAAGCCGGTCGGATGGATCTTTTGTCCCATAGTCTTCCCTCAGCCTTTCAGTTGCCGACTGTCACGTAGATGTGACAGGTGGGCTTGCTGATGCGGTTGCCACGACCCTTGGCGCGAGCCGAGAAACGCTTGAGCGTCGCACCCTGCTCGATGTAGATCGAGGTGAT
>JAYUQJ010000253.1:0-10929 GCA_043756825.1 Betaproteobacteria bacterium
CCGCATGGCCATTCCCACGTCGATGTCAGACCGCGACGGCAAGATCTGGATGGACGGGCAGATGGTCGAATGGCGCGACGCCAAGATCCATGTGCTGACCCACACCCTGCATTACGGCTGTGGCGCCTTCGAGGGCGTGCGGGCCTACAACACCGCCCGGGGCACGGCCATCTTCCGCCTGCAGGAGCACACCGAGCGCCTGTTCAACAGCGCCAAGATCCTGCGCATGCAGATCCCCTTCAGCCCGGCCCAGGTGATGCAGGCCCAGCGTGACGTGGTGCGCCAGAACCAGCTTGAAAGCTGCTACCTGCGGCCGCTGGTGTGGATCGGCGACAAGAAGCTGGGCGTCAGCCCCAAGGGCAACACCATCCACCTGATGGTGGCGGCCTGGCCCTGGGGCGCCTACCTGGGCGAGGAGGGCCTGGCCAAGGGCATCCGGGTCAAGACCAGCAGCTACACCCGCCACCACGTCAACATCACCATGACCCAGGCCAAGGCGGTGAGCAACTACACCAATTCGATCCTGGCCAATATGGAGGTCACCGACGAAGGCTATGACGAGGCCCTGCTGCTCGACAGCGCCGGCTTCGTCAGCGAGGGCGCGGGCGAGAACATCTTCATCATCAAGAAGGGCGTGGTCTACACGCCCGACCTGTCGGCCGGGGCGCTCAACGGCATCACCCGCGACACCATCCTGGCGATCTGCAACGACCTGGGCCTGAAGCTGGTCGAAAAACGCATCACACGCGACGAGGTCTACATCGCCGACGAGGCCTTCTTCACCGGCACCGCTGCCGAAGTGACGCCGATCCGCGAACTGGACCGCATCGCACTGGGCGCCGGTGCGCGCGGGCCGATCACCGAGAAGATCCAGGCGGCCTTCTTCGACATCGTCAATGGCCGCAACCCCAAGTACGCCGAATGGCTGACCCAGGTCTGAACCCCATGAGCAAGCCCGAGACGGTGGTGGAAGTGACGGCCCAGGAGGTGCACGGCCCCGGCGTGGTGGCCTGCCCCAATCCCCGGATGGCCCTGTGGAGCACCCACCCGCGGGTCTTCATCGACCTGGCCACCACCGGGCAGGGCAAGTGCCCCTATTGCGGCACGGTCTACCAGCTCAAGGCCGGCGAGAGACTGCACGGCCATTGAGCCGCAGGCGCCGGCCCGATGCCCGCGCGCCTACAACTGCAGCTTGCCCGCAAACACCACCGGCCCGGTGGGCGCACCGGTGGGCGAGCCACCGGCCGGCTCGACGCTGACGGCCAGTGCGGCGGTGTTTCTGGGGTCCAGCACGGCGTTCTTCGACAACTTCAGCAGCTTGTCGCGCCGGATCACCGTGGCGCCCTCGGCCGAGATCAGGCCGAGCGAGCGCGGTGCGCCCTGTGGCGGCACGGCCCACAGCTCCAGCGCGCGGCCGGCTTGCACCGCCACCGGCAGCAGCGGCTGCGCCACCAGGGACCGGCCGTCGCCACTGAGGCTGGCGACGATGGTCGTCAGCGCCGGGCCACCCGCCTCGGTGCCCTGCAGCACCACCACCACCGGCGGCGCCTGCGGGCCGGGGTTGGCCAGCAGCACGCCCAGGCCCACGGCGGCCACCGTGGCAAAGCCGGACGCGGCGCGCCAGAAAGCCAGGCCGCGCCACCAGGGCTCGGGCGCGCTTGCGGCCGGCCGCCGGGCCTCGGGCCACAGGCGCTGCTCGATGCGGGACCAGGTGCCGGCCGGCGGCGGCTCGGGCAAGACCACGCTGGTCAGCGGCATCAGGCGCGCGCGCCAATCGTCCACCGCAGCGCGCAGCAGCGGGTGGCCCGGCAGCAACGCGTCGAAGCGCCGCCGCGCGCCGCCGCGCAGCGTGCCGGTGACGTACTGCGCAGCCAGGGCGTCGGCCAGGTCGGGTCGGGCGTAGTCCATCTCAGGCCCCCACCGTGTCGTCGTTGCCGGCGTCGCCCCGAGCGGCCCGCTCGAGGCAGCTCTTGAGCGTCATCAGCGCACGCCGCACCCAGCTCTTGACGGTGCCCAGGGGCTGGCGCAATTGATCAGCCACTTCGGCATGCGACAGGCCATCGAAGAAGGCCAGCGCCACGCTCTGGCGCTGCTGCGCGCTCAGGCCCTGCATGCAATGGCCCAGCTGGCGGGCATCGCTGGCCCGCTCCAGCAGGGCCGCCGGGCCGGGTGCCTCGTCGACCAGGCGCTGGTCCAGGTCGGGCCGGTCATCGTTGTCGTCGCGGTGCACCGACTCGAAGCGGGGCTGGGCCTGAGCCCGGCGTAGGCTGTCGATGGCCTTGTTGCGGGCGATATGGGTCAGCCAGGTCATCGGCTGGGCCCGCTGGGCGTCGAAGCCGCCGGCGGCCTTCCAGGCGCTGACGTACACCTCCTGCAGCAGATCCTCGGCCAGATTGCGGTCGCGCTGGATGCGCAGGATCACCGCAAACAGGTGGCTGCTGCTCAGCTCATAGAGCTGCTTGAAGGCCGACCGGTCGCCCAGCGCGCTCTGCGCCAGCAGGCGTGCCAGCTCCCGGCTGCGGGGCGCCCAGTCTTCGGGTGCGGTGGGGTGTTGGGACGAAAGGCTCATGGCATCGGTTTGTCTCGGGAGTGTGCCGCATCGGCGGGATGGGGCTGCCTACAATCTGCGGCCATGCCGCGTGCTCACGAATTTGTCCTTACCCTCGCCTGCCGCGACACCACCGGCATCGTCTATGCCGTCTCCGGCCTGCTGTTCCAGGCCGGCTGCAACATCATCGATTCACAGCAGTTCGGCGACGTGCAGGGCGACGATGCCACCGGCCTGTTCTTCATGCGGGTGCACTTCGAGGCACCCCCCCACCTGCAGGGCGATGGGGTGCTGGACAACCTCTTCGGCCATCTACGCAGCCAGTACGGAATGGATGCGCACATCCATGCCCTGGCCCGGCGCCCGCGCCTGCTGCTGATGGTCAGCCAGCATGGCCATTGCCTGAACGACCTGTTGTTCCGCTGGAAGAGCGGCCAGCTGGATGTGGACATCCCGGCCATCGTCTCCAACCATCCTGCCTTCGCAGCGCTGGCCGACAGCTACGCCATCCCCTTTCACCACCTGCCCCTGCCCACCGGCAGCGACGCCACCACCAAGCGCGCACAGGAGCTGAAGATCGAGGCCCTGGTGGCCGCCGAGCATGTCGACCTGGTGGTGCTGGCGCGCTACATGCAGATCCTGAGCGCCGATTTCTGCAGCGTGCTCAAGGGCCGATTGATCAACATCCACCACAGCTTTCTGCCCAGCTTCAAGGGCGCCAAGCCGTATTTCCAGGCCCATGCGCGCGGCGTCAAGCTGATCGGCGCCACTGCGCACTACGTCACCGCCGATCTGGACGAGGGCCCGATCATCGAACAGGATGTCGAGCGGGTAGACCACGCGATGTCGGCCGAGCAGATCACCGCCGTGGGCCGCGACGTCGAGTGCGTGGTGCTGGCGCGCGCGGTGCGCTGGCATGTCGAGCACCGGGTCATGATGAACGGCCACAAATCGGTGATCTTCAGGTAAAGGCCCGCATGCCGATCAACGCCCCCAAGACCGCCCACCTGATGGCCTCGCCCGAGGACGTGGAGGCCCAGTTCTACGAAGCCCTGCGCGAGGCCGATCTCGAAAAGCTGATGGCGCTGTGGGCCGACGATGACGACGTGTTCTGCGTCCACCCCGGCGGGCCGCGGGTGATCGGGCCGCTGGCGATCCGGGCGGCCTTCGAGGCCGTGTTCGTCAACGGTCGGATCCACGCCCAGCCCGAGCGGGTGCGCCGCCTGCACACACTGGACGCCGCAGTGCACAACCTGGTCGAGCGCATCGAGCTGCAGACCGAGCAGGGCCCGCGCACCGGCTTTGTGCTGGCCACCAATGTCTACCTCAAGACCGCCCAGGGCTGGCGCATGGTGGCCCACCATGCCAGCCCGGGCACGCCGCAAGAAACGCCCGAGCTTGCGGAGGTGCCGGCGGTGCTGCATTGAGGCCTGGCGCCAAGGGGCTGCGGCGCTGATGCAGGACTTTCGCGCACCCTGGTGGCTGCCCGGCGGCCATGCCCAGACCATCTGGCCGGCCCGGCTGTCGCGCCGGCACCCCGCCGCCCACCCCCCGCCCGCCTACCGGCGCGAGCGCTGGGCCACGCCGGACGGCGACTTCATCGACGTCGACCGGCTCGACGCCGCCGCCGCCCCCGGCGCGCCGCTGCTGGTGCTGTTCCACGGCCTGGAGGGCTCGTCCCGGGGCAGCTATGCGGTGGCCTTCGCGCACTGGGCGCGCCAGCAGGGTTGGCACTATGCGGTGCCGCACTTTCGCGGCTGCTCGGGTGAGCTGAACCTGGCACCGCGGGCCTACCACTCGGGCGACCATGAGGAAATCGGCTGGATCCTGGCCCGGCTGCACCAGCAGCACGGCCGGCCGCTGCTGGCAGTGGGCATCTCGCTGGGTGGCAATGCGCTGCTGCGCTGGGCCGAAGAGGCCGGCGAGACCGCGCGCCAGACCGCCCGTGCCGTGGCGGCAGTGTGCTCGCCGGTCGACCTGGCAGCCAGCGGGCATGCCATCGGGCGGGGCTTCAACCGGCAGGTCTACACCCGCATGTTCCTGCAAACGATGCGCCCGCGCGCCCTGGCCAAGCTGGACCAGCATCCCGGGCTGTTCGACCGACAGGCCATGCTGGCCGCACGCGACCTGTATGACTTCGACAATCTGTTTACGGCGCCGCTGCATGGGTTCAAGAACACCGAGGACTACTGGGCCCGTGCGTCCGCCAAGCCCCACCTGCACCGGGTGCGCATCCCGGCGCTGGTGCTCAACGCCCGCAATGACCCCTTCGTGCCTGCGGCCAGCCTGCCGCGGCAGCAGGATGTGGGCCGCCACGTCACACTCTGGCAGCCGGCGCAGGGTGGCCATGTGGGTTTTCCGGGCGGGCGCTTTCCGGGCCATGTGCAGAGCCTGCCTGAAGGCGTGATGCGCTGGATGCAGCAGGCCGCACCGGCCGGCACCGCAGGGGATGCAAGCCATGGATGAGATCGTCAAGGCCGCGCTGAAGAAATGGCCGCATGTGCCGCACTGCCACGGCTGGCTGGCGCTGGATGCGCGCGGCGACTGGTACATGCGCGACGAGCGCATCCAGCAGGCCGGGCCCTTCCCGCAGGTCAAGGGCAGCCGCATCACGCACGACAAGCTCAAGGCCTTCATCGAGCGCAACTACGCCGCCGACGCGCGCGGCTGCTGGTTCTTCCAGAACGGGCCGCAACGGGTATACGTGCAGTTGGAGGCCACGCCCTGGATCTGGCGCGTGCAGTGGCACGATGGTGAGGGCGCCGCCGAACCGACCGTGACCAGCCACACCGGCCTGCCCGCCCAGGTGCGCAGCTGCTGGCTGGACGCTGAAGGCAGGCTTTACCTCGACACCGACCTGGGCCTGGGCATCGTGCACAGCCAGGACATGCTGGACGCGGCGCAGGCGGTAGAGCGCGGCCTGTGGACGCCCGGCACGCTGGCCAGCAGCGACGCCCCGGCGCGTTTCGGTTTCCTGCGCGATCCGGCAGCGGCCGCCTGAGCGGGCGCAAAAAAGCCGCCCGAGGGCGGCGTTTAAGCGCCCGCTGACAGGGGCTACTTCGACGCGGCAACCGCTGCACCCGACGCGGCGGCAGCCGGCAGCTGGGGCTCGTCGAACTTTCCACCCGACTTGTTGACCATGTAGACCACCGCACGGCCGATCTCGACATCGCTGTAATCGCCACCGCCCTGCGCACCCATGCTGCCCTTGCCCTTGAGCGCCGAGGTCAGCAGCATGTCGTAGCCCGTCTTGATGCGCGGGGCCCACAGGCCTTCGTCGCCCAGCTTGGGCGCGCCCGCAGCGCCGCTGGCATGGCAGGCCAGGCATTGGGTGGTGTAGACCTGCTCGCCCGTCTTGAGCATGGCGACATCGGACGCATCCTTGATCTCGATCCGACCCACCGGCTGGATGCGCTTGCCCACCGCATCGGCCGTCATGCCATCACTGCCGGCACCGGTCTTGCTGCCGAAATTCACAAAATTGGCCAGCAGGATGATCACCACGATAGGCACGACAAACGACGCCACCACCGCCCCGACCAGCTGTTTGGGTGTCTTGATCGGACCCTCGTGGGCCTCGTGCTCGGAGTGCTGGGCATCGCTCATGGAAATCCTCTAGATGACTCGGTGTGGCCTGCGCCGCTGACCGGACGATTGACTGCACAAATCCGGGCAAAGCCCATCGATTATAGCGAGGGCGGCGGGTTGACCCGGGGGGGCAGCATCACGCCGCGACAGGCCAGCGCCAGGCCAGCGCCAGGCCTGGCATAGAATGCCGGGCTGCATCTGCTGCTGCGACCGTGGTGAAGTGGATATCATTGGGCCCTCCGAAGGCTTAGTCGCAAGTTCGATTCTTGCCGGTCGCACCACGCTCCAGGGCATGCGTCGCCCCCGCCTGTGACAGGTCAGGCCGCAGTGCATCTCGCGGTCAGCCTGCCCCTCCCACCCTGCGCGCCAGCCCGCAGCGCTAACCGGGCCTGAAGGACGCCGTCCTCGCCTGCGTTGCCAAACGGGCGCCGCACCACTCCCATACCTTTTGCTTCGTGTCAGCCGCCGGCTGGTCCGCGGCGCCTGCCGGTCGACCGGCGGCAGCCTCTCACGGATCGCGCCAGAGACAGCGAGGCCAGTGGCAGACGCGCCCAAGCAGCAAGCACAGGTGCCCCCGTGCCCGTCCGGATGCCTTGCCTTGCGGCAAGCAAGCAGCTAAAGTGCTTTAGTTCTAAAGTATCTTGAATACCCAGCCCGGGCCGCAGCGCCCGCACCGTCGCAGGAAACCCATGAACATCGTCTGCATCGGCGGCGGCCCGGCCGGCCTGTACTTCGGGCTGTTGATGAAGTGGCGCCACCCGGCGCACCAGATCCGCGTGGTCGAGCGCAACCAGGCCTACGACACCTTCGGCTGGGGCGTGGTGTTCTCCGACGCGACGATGGCCAACATGCGCCAGTGGGACACCAGCACCGCGGCCGAGATCGAAGCCGCCTTCAACCACTGGGACGACATCGAGCTGCACTTCAAGGGCGAGGTGCTGCGCTCGGGCGGCCACGGCTTTGTCGGCATCGGCCGCAAGAAGCTGCTCAACATCCTGCAGGCGCGCTGCGAAGCGCTCGGCGTCGAGCTGGTCTTCGAGTGCGACGCGCAATCGGACGCGGATTACCCCGAGGCCGACCTGGTCATCGCCGCCGACGGCATCAACTCACGCATCCGCGGCCGCTACGAGGCGGTGTTCAAGCCCGACATCGTGACCCGCCCGAACCGCTTCATCTGGCTCGGCACGACCCAGCTCTTCGACGCCTTCACCTTCCTGTTCGAGAAGACCGAGCATGGCTGGTTCGCCGCCCACATCTACCAGTTCGACGCCAGCACCACCACCTTCATCGTCGAATGTCCCGAGGCCGTTTGGTTGGCCCATGGGCTGGACCAGGCCGACCCCGCGGCGTCAATCAACTTCTGCGAACAGCTGTTTGCCAGCCAGCTGCAGGGCGCAAAACTGATGACCAATGTGCGCCACCAGCGGGGGTCGGCGTGGCTCAATTTCCAGCGCGTCACCTGCGAGCAGTGGTGGCACTTCAACGGCCGCGCCCATGTGGTGCTGATGGGTGATGCAGTGCACACCGCTCACTTTGCGATCGGCTCGGGCACCAAGCTGGCGATCGAGGATGCAATCGAGCTGACGCGGCTGTTCGACCAGCAGGGCCATGCTGCGGCGCAGATCCCCGCCGTGCTGCAGGATTACCAGGCCGCCCGTTGCATCGATGTGCTGCGCCTGCAGAACGCGGCCTGGAATGCGATGGAATGGTTCGAGGTGTGCAGCGCGCGCTACTGCGACCAGCTGGCGCCGCCGCAGTTCATGTACTCGATGCTCACCCGCAGCCAGCGCATCAGCCATGAGAACCTGCGCCTGCGCGACGCCGCCTGGCTGGGTGGCTTCGAGCGCTGGTTTGCGCAGCGCGCCGGCCTGGCGCTGGCTGACGGCCAAGCCGTGCCGCCGCCGATGTTCACGCCCTTCACGGTGCGCGGGCTGACCCTGAAGAACCGCGTGATCGTCTCGCCGATGGCCCAGTACTCGGCCGTTGACGGGCGGCCCGGTGACTACCACCTGGTGCACCTGGGCGCCCGGGCGATGGGCGGTGCCGCGCTGGTGTTTGCCGAGATGACCTGCGTCAGCGCCGACGGCCGCATCACGCCCGGCTGCCCGGGCTTGTACAACGCCGAGCAGGCCCAGGCCTGGCGCCGCATCGTTGATTGGGTGCATGCGCACAGCGATGCCGGCTTTGGCATGCAACTGGGCCATGCCGGTGCCAAGGCGTCCACCTGCGTGGCCTGGGAGGGCACCGATCAACCGCTGCCCGAGGGCAACTGGCCGATCATGTCGGCCTCGCCGCAACAATACCTGCCCGGCATCAGCCAGACCGCCAGCCAGATCAGCCCAGCCCAGATGGCCGAGGTGCTGGCGCAGTTCGTCGCCAGCACCCACGCCGCCGCCGAGATCGGCGTGGACTGGCTGGAACTGCACTGCGCCCATGGCTACCTGCTGTCGAGCTTCATCTCGCCGCTGACCAACCAGCGCAGTGATGCCTATGGCGGCAGCCTGCAGAACCGGCTGCGCTACCCCTTGGCGGTGTTTGAAGCCATGCGCACGGCCTGGCCGGCCGAGCGGCCGATGTCGGTGCGCATCTCGGCCCACGACTGGGTCGAAGGTGGCATCACGCCGGCCGACGCGGTGCAGATCGCCAGGGCCTTCAAGGCGGCCGGCGCCGACCTGATCGACTGCTCGTCGGGCCAGGTCAGCAAGCGCGAGAAGCCGGTCTATGGCCGCATGTTCCAGACGCCGTTCGCTGACCGCATCCGCCAGGAGGCCGGCATCGCCACCATCGCGGTGGGCGCCATCAGCGAGGCCGACCATGTCAACAGCATCATCGCCGCCGGCCGGGCCGACCTGTGCGCCATCGCCCGCCCACACCTGGCCAACCCGGCCTGGACGCTGACCGAGGCCGCGCGCATCGGCTACACCGGCCTGGCCTGGCCGCGGCCCTACCGGCCAGGCAAACCGCAGCTGGAGGCTATCTTCCAGCGTGAGCGGACGCAGGCCGCTGCGGCGGCGCTGCCGCCGGCCCGTGCGGCGCAGGCCTGATCCCATGCACCAAGCCAATGACCCCACCGAACCCGCTCACGGCCTGTGCCATGAGGCACGCGCGGTGGGCGCTGACCATGCCGCCCTCAAGCTCTGGCTGCGCCTGCTGGCCTGCACCACGCAGGTGGAGGATCAGATCCGCCGCCGGTTGCGCCAGCGCGTTGGCATCTCGCTGGCGCGCGTCGACTACCTGGCCCAGCTCTACCGTTGGCCTTCAGGGCTGAAGATGAAGGATCTGTCGCGCTGCCTGATGGTGACCGGCGGCAACGTCACCGGCCTGACCGACGAGCTGGCGCGCGAAGGCCTGGTGCAGCGCGAGCCCAGCGCCACCGACCGCCGCAGCTGGATCGTGCGCCTGACCGCGCAGGGCCGCGACGGCTTCGAGGCCATAGCCCAGGAGCATGAGCAATGGATCCTGGAGCTGTTTGGTGGGCTCGGCGCCACCGACATCCAGCTACTCCACCAACAGCCGGGCGCCTTGCGCTCGCAATTGGCCCACCGCCAGGACAAGCCCACGGAGCCCGCCCCATGACCGCCCCCGCAGACCGCATCGACCCCGCACTGCTGGCCGGCAACCGCCAGGCCCTGGCCGGCTACCAGGCCGCTCACTTTCAATGGCAGGTGGTGGATGGCGTGGCCACGCTGATGCTGAACCGACCTGAGCGCAAAAACCCCTTGACCTTCGATGCCTACGCCGAGCTGCGTGACTTGTTTGGCCGGCTGCGCCATGCCACGGATGTGCAGGTGGTGGTGCTCACAGGCGCGAGCGGCAATTTCTGCTCAGGCGGCGATGTGCACGAGATCATCGGCCCGCTGGTGCGCCTGAAGGCCCCGGAGTTGCTGATGTTCACCCGCATGACCGGCGATCTGGTCAAGGCCATGCGCCTGTGCCCTCAGCCCATCATCGCGGCCATCGATGGCGTGTGCGCCGGCGCTGGCGCGATCATGGCGATGGCCTCCGACCTGCGCCTGGGCACCGCACGCAGCAGAACCGCCTTCCTGTTCAACCGGGTTGGCCTGGCCGGCTGCGACATGGGCGCCTGCGCGATGCTGCCGCGCATCGTCGGCCAGGGCCGCGCCAGCGAGCTGCTTTACACCGGCCGCTCACTGGGTGGCGAAGAGGGCGAGCGTTGGGGCTTCTTCAATCGTCTGTGCACGCCCGAGGCCTTGCTGGCAGACGCCCAGGCCCTGGCCGCCGATCTGGCCGCCGGCCCCACCTTTGCCAACGGCATCACCAAGACCATGCTGCACCAGGAGTGGGCCATGACCATCGAGCAGGCCATCGAGGCCGAGGCGCAGGCGCAGGCGATCTGCATGCTGACCGAGGACTTCACCCGCGCCTACCAGGCCTTCGTGGCGCGGCAGAAGCCGGTGTTCCAGGGAGACTGATGCGCGTCGGGTCTCCGCTGACCGGATTGCGTGTCTGCTTGGGGCTCTTTGCAGTCTTTACGGTGTTGCTTGAATGCAGTCACTCAATGGCCTGAGCGAGAGCGCCGCGCCGGGCTGACGTGTTCTGCTCCGTGTCCCCCGCCGTCGGCAAAACCGCCGACGGCTCCTCCTTTACCTGCGCAGAACACGCCAGCCCGTCACGACGCTCCAGCACCTCCGAGGCGCTCGCGGTTTTCAAGACCACCGAAGTCCACCGGCGGTGCCGGGCCGAGGGCGCCGGGTGGCCGGCTGACGTAGGTAAAGGAGGAGCCGTCGGCGCTTTTGCCGGCGGCGGGGGACACGGAGTCAGCCGGTCACCCG
>JAYUQJ010000254.1:0-3862 GCA_043756825.1 Betaproteobacteria bacterium
TTGCAGGTAGGCGTCGTACCAGGCCATCTCGTCGATCATGCGCTGCGCCACTTCGGGCGTGGTCGCGCGCGCGGTCAGCTGGTCGATGCCGTCGCGCACTTCGGTGGTCTCGGAGAACATCACGCTGGCGCCGGCGCGCACCAGCAGGTCGGTGCAGAAGCCCACCGCCGGGTTGGCCGTCACGCCCGAGAACGCATCGCTGCCGCCGCACTGCACGCCGACCACCAGCTCGCTCGCCGACACCGTCTCGCGGCGCCGTGCGTCGAGCCGCTCGAGGTGGCGCTCGGCCTGGCGCAGGATCGAATCGACCATCGACATGAAACCGACGTGCGCGTCGTCCTGCAGGCGTACGACGTCGAGCAGCGGAGGCTCGGTCTCGCGCTCGTCCACGATGGCGAACGAGCCGGGCGGCATCAGGCGTTCGGGCTGCAGCTTCTCGCAGCCCAGGCTGACCACCATCAGCTCGCCACCGAAGTTGGGGTTGAGGCTGATGTTGCGCAGCGTGCGGATCGGGATCTCGGCGCCGGGGGCGTCGATGGCCACGCCGCAGCCATAGGTGTGTTCCAGGCCGACCACGTCATCCACATTGGGATAACGCGGCAGCAGCTCGGCCTTGATGCGCTGCACCGCAAAGTCAACCACGCCGGCCACACATTGCACCGTGGTGGTGATGGCCAGGATGTTGCGGGTGCCAACCGAGCCGTCGGCATTGCGGTAGCCCTCGAAGGTGAAGCCGTCCAGCGCCGGCAGCGGCGCGGGCTGGACCGTTGCCAGCGGCAGATCGTCCAGCGTGCGCGCTTCAGGCATCTTCAACAGGCGCTCGTGCACCCAGCTGCCCGCCGGGATGGGCTGGAGTGCATGGCCGATCGGGATGCCATAGCGCAGCACCGGCGCGTCGGTGGCCAGGTCGACCAGCGCCACCTTGTGGCCCTGCGGCACCCGGTCGCGCAGCACCAGACCGCTGGCCAGCACCACGCCGGCGGCCAGCCCGCCGTCATTGGCGACGATGGCCACGTTGTCCAGCGGGTGCATGCTGATCGTCAGCGGGGGCCGGGTGGCGGGCGGGGGTGCGGGTGCGGGTGCGGGTGCGGGTGCGGGTGCGGGTGCGGGTGCGGCAGATTCGGCCATCGGGGTCTCCGGGTCGGGCGGGGTGGGCGGGCCTGGCCTGCGGTGTCAGCGGTCCAGCGCGGGCCGCTTGGGGTTGAAGGTCCAGCCGGGGATCAGGTACTGCATGGCCACCGCGTCGTCACGGGCGCCCAGCCCGTGCTGCAGGTAGAGCTGGTGGGCGCGCTCGACCTCGGCCATGTCCAGCGTCACCCCCAGGCCGGGCTGCTGGGGCACCTGCACATGCCCGCCGACGATCTGCAGCGGGTCCTGGGTCAGGCGCTGGCCGTCCTGCCAGATCCAGTGGGTGTCGATGGCGGTCACCCGGCCTGGCGCGGCGGCGCCAACCTGGGTGAACATCGCCAGCGACACATCGAAATGGTTGTTGGAATGCGAGCCCCAGGTCAGGCCCCAGTCGCGGCAGGTCTGGGCCACCCGCACGCTGCCGGCCATGGTCCAGAAATGCGGGTCGGCCAGCGGGATGTCCACCGATTGCAGCGACAAGGCATGGTTGAGCTGGCGCCAGTCGGTGGCCACCATGTTGGTGGCGGTAGGCAGGCCGGTGGCGCGGCGAAACTCGGCCATCACCTCGCGGCCCGAGAAGCCGTCCTCGGCGCCGCAGGGGTCTTCGGCATAGGCCAACACGCCGCGCAGGTCGCGCATCAGGCGGACGGCGTCCTTGAGCAGCCAGCCGCCGTTCGGGTCCAGCGTGACCCGGGCCTGGGGGAAACGCTGATGCAGGGCCTTGACCGCCTCGATCTCCACTTCGGCGCGCAGCGCACCGCCCTTCAATTTGAAATCGTTGAAGCCGTAGCGCGCATGGGCGGCCTCGGCCAGGCGCACCACCGCCTCGGGCGTCATCGCGGCCTCGTGGCGCAGGTGCGACCAGGCGTTGTCGGCGCCGGGGTCGCTGGGGTCATGTCCCGCATACGCCAGGTCGGTCTTGGCCCGGTCGCCGATGAAGAACAGGTAGCCCAGCATCTCCACCGCGTCACGCTGCTGGCCTTCGCCCAGCAAGGCGGCCACCGGCACCCCCAGGTGCTGGCCCAGCAGGTCGAGCAGGGCCGACTCGATGGCCGTGACCGCATGGATGGTGGTGCGCAGGTCGAAGGTCTGAAGCCCGCGCCCGCCCGTATCGCGGTGGGCAAACTGGCGCTGCACGGCCTGCAGCAGGCGCTGCTGGGCGCCCAGAGGCTGGCCGACGATCAAAGGGCGGGCGTCCTCCAGGGTCTGGCGGATCGTCTCGCCGCCGGGCACCTCGCCCACGCCGGTGCGGCCGGCGCTGTCGGTCAAGATCAACAGATTGCGGGTGAAGAAGGGGCCGTGGGCGCCGCTCAGGTTGAGCAGCATGCTGTCGCGGCCGGCCACGGGGATCACCCGCAACGCGGTGATGGTGGGCGTGGAGGAGAACGTCATGGTGGGTTGACTGGGTAAGGTAGCGCTACCAAATTTGCCCGATGGTAGCGCTGCAGGTTGGGGTGGGGCAAGGGTCACGCGCTTTGGCGCTCGACGATCGAGAAGCCGATGTCGATCACCCGCTCGGCCACCGGGCGGCCTTCGGCGCGGTCGACGATGAAGCACGCCGCCTGGCGACCGATGGCCGCGCTGTTGATGCGGACCGTGGTCAAGGCAGGGTGCAGATCGGCCGCGAACTCGAGGTCGCCGAAACCGACCACGGCCAGGCGCCCGGGCACGGCAATGCCGCGAGCCTGGGCCTCGGTCATCACGCCCAGGGCCAGCAGGTCGGAGCTGCAGAACACCGCGTCCACGCCCGGCACTGCCTGCAGCAGATCGGCCAGTGCGCGCCGGCCGCTCTTGAGGGTGGTGGGGGCCGGCACCACCACGGACCGGACCGCCGGCAGCCCCAAGGCCTGCGCGGCGGCCTGGAAGGCCCCCAGCCGGCGGCGGGCGCGCTCGTCGTCACCGGCCACGGCCGCAATCTGGCGCCGGCCCCGGGCGTGCAGGAAGGCCGCCACCGCGCGGCCCACCTCCACATGCGAGAAACCGACCAACATGTCGATCGGCGTGGGCGTCAGATCCCAGGTCTCGACCACCGGAATACCCGACGCCATCAGGCGCCGCCGGCCCTGGTCGGAATGCAGGATGCCGGTGAGCACGATGCCGTCGGGCCGGCGGCCGATGATGGCTTCGAGCAGTGCGTCCTCGCGCTTGCCGGTGTAGCCGGCCTGGCCCAGCATCAGCTGGTAGCCCCGCTCGGCCAGCGCCTCGGTCAGCGCCTGCACCGTCTCCAGGAAGACCGGGCCCGAGATGGTTGGCACCACCGCTGCCACCAGGCGGCTGCGGGTCGAAGCCAGGCCGCCAGCCAGCCGGTTGGGCACATAGCCGATGCGGGCCACGGCATCGGCAACCTTCTTCAGCACCTCGGGCGAGACCTGCTGTGGCGTGTTCAGCGCGCGCGAGGCCGTGATGGGTGCCACCCCGGCCAGTTTGGCCACGTCATGCAGGGTGACGGCGCCGCTGCCACGCCGGGTCTTGCGGGGTCGGATGCTGGCGCTGGGCATGGCCCATTCTAGGCCGACGGCAGCGCTACCATTGGGGCAGCCGGGCCGGGGGCAGCGGCCGCCCCGGGATCACGCCGGTACGAAGGTGTTGCGCTGGCCGTCGTGTTGCACCCGGCCAGCGCGGCCCAGCTGCTCGGACGTCTGCATCTCGGCCAGCAGGCCGGCGTCGGTGGGCGTGTTGGCCAGGAAGCGGACGCCGTCGGCCAGCCGTCCGATCACGATCGCGCCGGTGGGGC
>JAYUQJ010000255.1:0-10902 GCA_043756825.1 Betaproteobacteria bacterium
CGATCTCCACTGCGAACAATCTCGACGAGGCGCTGAGCTATGCCAATGGCGTCGAATACGGCTTAACGACATCCATCTTTACTGAAAACATCGACACAATCATGAATTTCGTCGAGGAAGTAGAAACCGGCATGGTGCACGTCAACGAACCGACCATCGGCGGCGAAGCTCAACTCCCCTTTGGCGGCACCAAAGCAACCGGCGTCGGCGAACGAGAGATGGCGGTCGAAGGTCTGAACTTTTTTACCGAACTAAAAACCGTCTTCATCAACTATTCCGGCAAGGCCGAACGGTCGATGACGCGGTGAGGCCGGTGTCGCCGGAGGCGTGTCGCTTCAACGCCCGCGCACGGCCCATCGCAACTTTGCCGACGACGCGCGCCGGTTGGCGAAGGTCTCTTCCTTGGTCGAGCGGATGACCTGATTCGCCACGGTGGCATACACACCCGCTCGGTGTCCCGCCTGAAACGCCTTCTTCACCCGCCGATCCTCTCCCGAGTGAAACGTGAGGATTGCCACGCGGCCACCCGACGCCAGGCACTGCGGCAACGCCCGCAACAGTGCCTCGAGGGCTGAAAACTCGTCGTTCACGGCGATCCGCAGGGCCTGAAGGGTCCGGCGCACCGACATCTTGACCTCGGCCCTGGGCAAGTCTGGAAACGCCAGGTTGAGGCCGAGGCGCACGAGCCGCTCGAGCGCATGGGTCGTGACAGGGTGCTCGCGCTTCAAAATGCGGGCAATCAGTGGGGCATGCGGCTCGTCCGCGTTGGCCTGCAGCAACGCCGCGAGTGCGGCTTCGTGCGTGCGCGCCAGCAACTGCGAAGCGGGCTCGCCGCGCGACGGATCCATGCGCAGGTCGAGCGGCCCCACCGACTTTGAGCTGAACCCGCGCGCCGGGGTGTCGTGCTGCATCGACGACACGCCCAGATCGGCCAGCACCACGTCGAAGCCGCCACCGGCCTCGGGCAGCAACTCGTCGATGCGCGAGAAGTTCATGCGCCGCACGCTCAGCATCGCTTCGGTGAAGCCAAGATCGCGCAGGCGGGCCTCGGTGCGCGGCAGCTCCAGCGGGTCGACATCCACCGCAAACAGATGGCCGCCGGGCATCAGTGCGGCCAGCAACTCGCGGCTGTGGCCGCCAAAGCCCAAGGTGGCGTCCAGGCCGATCTCGCCGGGCTGAGGTTTGAGCAGGGCCAGGATCTCGGCCACGCAGATCGGGCGGTGCATGCCGGCGGGCGTCTGGCCGCGCTGCATCACCTTTTCCACCTCGGCGGCATGGCGCACCGGGTCGAGCTCTTTGTACTTGTCCTCGAAGCGCTTGGGGTGGGTGCCGGCGTAGCGCACACGGCGCTGGTGGCCGGTCTCGGGAGGGCTGGGCGGCTCGGTCATGGAATATTGTCCCTTGCAGACCGGCCCGCACGGCTGCTCACAAGTGCTGCACCTCACCGCGTTCGGCCAAGGCAAACAATGCCTCGATGATGTGCACCTAACACGGCGGCCTCAAATTCGAACTGCGACATCGCCCGATTTGTACGGTGTTGCCAAATTGGAAACCCATTACTCGCACGTGACCGGGGCTGACCGGATGTTGATCCAGGCCCTGCTTCAAGCCAAGCTTGGCTGACCGGGGGCACCGAGCCGCACCAATCGCTCTCAACCGAACTCGTTGCCCATGTCTGCTGCGCGGTGTTGGGCTGCCTTCAAGGCCTTCACGAAAGCCGCTGCCACACCGTCCGCCTGCAGCGACAGCAGTGCCGCCTGGGTGGTGCCGCCCTTGCTGGTAACCCGCTCCCGCAGCACCGATGGCGGCTCATCGCTGCGTGCGGCCAGTTCGGTGGCGCCGTCCAGCGTGGCCAGGGCCAGGCGCCGGCCCTGCAGGGGCGACAGGCCCATCTCTGCGGCGGCGGTCATCATGGCCTCGATCACATAGAACACATAGGCCGGGCCTGAGCCCGACAGTGCCGTCACCGCGTCGAGGTCCACCTCCTGGTCCACCCAGAGGGTCTGCCCGGTGGGCGCCAACACTTGTTCGACCAGGCCCCGCTCGGCAGGGCTTACGGCCGGCGTGGCAAACAGGCCCGCAATGCCGCGGCCGATCAGGGCCGGCGTGTTGGGCATGCTGCGCACGATGCGCGCGTCGGCAGCGCTGCGGCCCAGCGCCCTGGCCATGCCGGCACAGCGGATGCCCGCCATCACGCTCAGCTGCAGCGCGCCCGCCACCTGGGGCGCGCAGGGTGCGGCTGCCTCGGCAAACAACTGGGGTTTAACCGCCCACACCACCAGGCCGGCCTGCGCCAGCCAGGGCCCGGCGGCGGCGTGGGCCTGCAGGCCGAAGTCGGCCTTCAACTTGTCGCGCTGGGCCGCCAGGGGCTCAAGCACCAGCAGGTCGGTGGGGGTCCGGCCGGCGCGCAAAAGGCCGCCGATCAATGCGCTGGCCATGTTGCCGCCGCCGATGAAGGCGATGCGCAGGGGGCTGTCTGGGCTCATCGGCCGAGTGTAGCCAGCAGTGTGGGCGGCCGATGCCCGCAGGGGCCCATGCCGCCGCTTGGGCGGGCCATGCAATCCACGCATAACCTGGCAAAACCCCGATCGCCACGGTGAGCCCATCCTCTACATTGCGACGCCATCAGGCCCGCCGCCGACCAAAAGCCGCACCGGCATGCCGCGATTGCAGATCCTCTCCAACACCGACACCAGGGTCCCCATCATGACGCTCTCCTACGTTCACCCCACCGACGACAGCCCCTGGGGCACCTACCTGCAGCAGGTGGACCGGGTGGTGCCCTACCTGGGCAACCTGGGCCGCTGGGCCGAGACCCTCAAGCGCCCCAAGCGGGCCTTGATCGTGGACGTGCCGATCGAGCTGGACAACGGCACCATCGCTCACCATGAGGGCTACCGGGTGCAGCACAGCCTGACCCGCGGCCCCGGCAAGGGCGGGGTGCGCTACCACCCCGACGTGACGCTGGAAGAGGTGATGGCGCTGTCGGCCTGGATGAGCATCAAGAACGCTGCGGTCAACCTGCCCTTTGGCGGCGCCAAGGGTGGCATCCGGGTCGACCCCAAGAAGCTGTCGCAGAAGGAGTTGGAGAAGCTGACCCGCCGCTACACCAGTGAGATCGGCATCATCATCGGCCCGCAGCAGGACATCCCGGCGCCCGACGTGAACACCAACCCGCAGATCATGGCGTGGATGATGGATACCTACTCGATGAACACCGGTGCCACCGCCACCGGCGTGGTCACCGGCAAGCCCATCCACCTGGGTGGCAGCCTGGGCCGCGTCAAGGCCACCGGCCGCGGCGTGTTTGTCACCGGGCGCGAGGCGGCGCGCCGCATCGGCCTGGACATCGGCACCGCCCGGGTGGCGGTGCAGGGCTTTGGCAACGTGGGCGCGTCGGCGGCCGAGCTGTTCGGCCAGGCCGGCGCCCGGATCGTCGCCGCGCAAGACCACACCGGCACGATCTACAACGAGCTGGGCTTCGACCTGGCCGAGCTGGTGCCGCATGTCAGCCGCACCGGCGGCGTGGCCGGCTTTGCCGGCGCCGACGTGATCGACAACGAATCCTTCTGGGACGTGGCCTGCGAGATCATGATTCCGGCCGCGCTGGAGAACCAGATCACCGCCGCCCGGGCCCAGCGCCTGACCGCCAAGCTGGTGCTCGAAGGCGCCAACGGCCCCACCGGCCGCGCCGCCGATGACATCCTGGCCGACCGCGGCATCCTGGTGGTGCCCGACGTGATCTGCAATGCCGGCGGCGTGACGGTGAGCTACTTCGAGTGGGTGCAGGATTTCTCGTCCTTCTTCTGGACCGAGGACGAGATCAACGTCAAGCTCGACAAGATCATGATCGGCGCGCTGCGCAAGATCTGGGACACCGCCGACCAGCACCAGATCACGCTGCGCACTGCCACCTTCGCGGTGGCCTGCGAGCGCATCCTGATGGCACGACAGGAGCGCGGGCTGTATCCCTGATCGGGTCGGCCGGAAGCAGCGCGATAGCATCGGGCCGCCACCGCCACCGCCACAGGGCCGCCCGCCATGAATCGTCGCCTTTCGCTGCTTGCCACTGCCAGCCTGCTGGCCCTGTCGGTCCCCGCTGCGCAGGCCCAGCCCGCCTGGCCCGCCCAGCCGGTCAGGATCGTCGTGCCCACCGGGCCGGGCAGCTCGCTCGACCTGATCGTGCGGCTGATGAGCGACAAGCTGGCCACGCGCTGGGGCCAGCCGGTGCTGGTGGACAACAAGCCCGGCGCCGGTGGCCTGCTGGGCATGGACGCGGTGGCCAAGGCGGCCGACGGTCACACCCTGGGCATCGGCTTCAACGGCCCGCTGGCCTATGCGCCCTTCCTGTACGCCAAGGTGCCCTATGACCTGGCCAAGGACTTGAAGGCGATCGTCATGACCACCTCGCAGGCCAACGTGCTGGCGATCAGCACCGACAAGGTGCCGGCCAGGACACTGGCCGAGTTCGTCACCTGGGCCAAGGCGCAGGGCGGCAAGATGAACTACAGCTCGCTCGGCCAGGGCAGCTCGGCCCACCTGACGATGGAGCTGTTCCTCAGCGAGGCCGGCCTGCAGGCGGTGCATGTGCCCTTCAACGGGTCACCACCGGCGGCGATGGCACTGGCCCAGGGCACGGCCGACGCCACCTTCATGGTGGCCCCGGCGCTGCTGCCGCATGTGCAGTCGGGCAAGGTGCGGATGATCGCCATCAGCGCCGGCGCCAAGCCCGACAGCCTGAAGGACCTGCCCTCGCTGGCCGAGGCCGGCTATCCCAAGGTGGAAGCCCTGGCCTGGAACGGCCTGGTCGGGCCGACCACGATCAGCGACGCCGCGGTGGCCCGCATCAATGCCGATGTGAACGATCTGCTGGCCAAGGACGCCACCGTGCGCGACGCCATGGCCAAGAGCGGCCTGACCATCGTCGGTGGCAGCGCGGCCGAGTTTCGGCGCTTCATCGACGCCGATGTGGCGCGCTGGGGCCCGGTGATCACCCGGCTGGGCATCCGCCTCAACTGAGCGCCTGCGCAAGCCCATGTTCGGCGACGACCAGGCGCCCGGGCGCGAGATCGACAAGATCGACCAACGCATCCTGTGCGTGCTGCATCAAGCCGCTGCGGCGCCGGGCGCCGCGGCCCGCCCGCCGAAGATCGCCGTGCCCACCCGCAGCAGCGTGGCGCCCTCGGCAACGGCGGCTTCGAGGTCGACGCTCATGCCCATGCTCAGGGTGTCCAGCGCCAGGCCCTGGGCATTCAGCATGACCAGCAGTTCGCGCAGGGCCCGGAGCGGCGCGCGCTGCGCGGCGGCGTCGGCCGCTGGCGCGGGGATGCACATCAGCCCGCGCAGCCGCACCCGGGGCAGGGCCGCCACGGCCTGGGCCGCGGCGGCTACCTCATCGGGCCGCAGGCCGCTCTTGCTGGTCTCGGCACTGAGATTGACCTGCAGGCACAGCTGCAGCGCGGGCAGGCCGTCCGGCCGCTGCTCGGACAGGCGTTGCGCGATCTTCAGCCGGTCTACCGAGTGCACCCAGTCGAAGGCCGCCGCCACCGGCCGGGTCTTGTTGCTCTGCAGCGGCCCGATCATGTGCCAGGTGATCTGGTCGCGCAGATCGGCCAATGCGGCGATCTTGTCCAGGGCCTCCTGCACATAGTTCTCGCCAAAGGCCCGCTGACCGGCGGCAAAGGCCGCGCGCACTGCATCGTCGCCAAAGGTCTTGCTCACCGCCAGCAGCGTGACGGCCTGCACGGGGCGGCCGGCGGCGGCGCAGGCTGCCCCGATTCGGTGATGGACATCGGCCAAAGCGCCGGCAACGGTCGTCATAATGAACCAAGCCTAACCCAGGACCCCATGGACATCACCCAACTGCTGGCGTTCTCTGTCAAGAACAAGGCCTCTGACCTGCACCTGTCGGCCGGCCTGCCGCCGATGATCCGGGTGAATGGTGATGTGCGCCGCATCAATGTCGAGGCGCTGGACCACCGCGCGGTGCATGCGATGGTCTACGACATCATGAACGACGCCCAGCGCAAGATGTACGAGGACACGCTGGAGTGCGATTTTTCCTTCGAGATCCAGGGCCTGGCCCGGTTTCGGGTGAATGCCTTCAACCAGAACCGGGGTGCGGGCGCGGTGTTCCGCACCATCCCGAGCAAGATTCTGTCGCTTGAGCAACTGGCCGCGCCCAAGATCTTCGGCGATCTGGCGCTGCGCCCGCGCGGCATGGTGCTGGTCACCGGCCCCACCGGATCGGGCAAGAGCACCACCCTGGCGGCGATGGTCAACCACATGAACGAGAACGAGTACGGCCATGTGCTGACCGTGGAAGACCCGATCGAGTTCGTGCATGAGAGCAAGAAGTGCCTGGTCAACCAGCGCGAGGTGGGCCCGCACACGATGAGCTTTTCGAACGCGCTGCGATCGGCACTGCGCGAAGACCCCGACGCGGTGCTGGTGGGTGAGATGCGCGACCTCGAGACCATCCGCCTGGCCCTGACTGCCGCCGAGACCGGCCACCTGGTATTCGGCACCCTGCACACCAGCAGCGCGGCCAAGACGGTGGACCGGGTGGTCGACGTGTTCCCGGCCAGCGAGAAAGAGATGGTGCGCGCGATGTTGAGCGAATCGCTGGTGGCGGTGGTCTCGCAGACCCTGTGCAAGCTGAAGGACGGCACCGGCCGGGTGGCGGCCCACGAGATCATGATCGGCACCCCCGCGATCCGCAACCTGATCCGCGAGAACAAGGTGGCGCAGATGTACTCGTCGATCCAGACCGGCCAGAACGTCGGCATGCAGACCCTGGACCAGAACCTGGCCGACCTGGTGCGGCGCAACCTGATCCACCCGGCCGAGGCGCGGTCCAAGGCCAAGTTGCCAGAGAATTTTCCAGGCTGAAAGGGCAGGGCCATGGAGCGCGAACAAGCCTCGAAGTTCATCCAGGATCTGCTGCGCCTGATGACCACGCGCGGCGGGTCGGACCTGTTCCTGACTGCCGACTTCCCACCGGCGATCAAGGTGGACGGCAAGGTCACCCGGGTGTCGCCCCAGCCGCTGACCGGCCAGCACACGCTGGCACTGGCGCGCTCGGTAATGAACGAGCGCCAGGCCAGCGAGTTCGAGCGCACCAAAGAGTGCAATTTCGCCATCTCGCCGGCCGGGGTGGGGCGCTTTAGGGTGAATGCCTTCATGCAGCAGGGCCATGTGGGTCTGGTGATGCGCACCATCCCGCGCGAGTTGCCGACGGTGGACTCGCTGGGCCTGCCGCCGGTGCTCAAGGACATTGCGATGCACAAGCGCGGGCTGGTGATCGTGGTGGGGTCCACCGGCTCGGGCAAGAGCACCACCCTGGCCGCGATGGTGGACCACCGCAACGTCAACAGCCAGGGCCACATCATCACCATCGAAGACCCGGTGGAATATGTGCATGCCCACAAGAACTGCATCATCACCCAGCGCGAGGTGGGCATCGACACCGACGGCTGGGAACAGGCGCTGAAGAACACCCTGCGCCAGGCACCCGACGTGATCCTGATGGGCGAGATCCGCGACCGCGCCACGATGGACCATGCGGTGGCCTTTGCCGAGACCGGCCACCTCTGTATCACCACCCTGCATGCCAACAGCGCCAACCAGGCGCTGGACCGCATCATCAACCTGTTTCCCGAAGAACGGCGCTCACAGCTGCTGATGGACTTGTCGCTCAACCTGCGCGCCATCGTCTCGCAGCGCCTGCTGCCGCGCGAGGAGGGCAAGGGCCGCATCGCCGCCGTCGAGGTACTGCTCAACACCCCCTTGATAGCCGACCTGATCTTCAAGGGCGAGGTGGCCGAGATGAAGGACCTGATGAAGCGCTCGCGCGAACTGGGCATGCAGACCTTCGATCAGGCCCTGTTCGACCTCTACGAGAGCCGCGCCGTGACCCTGGAAGACGCGTTGCGCAATGCCGACTCGCTCAATGACCTGCGCCTGCAGATCAAGCTGCACAGCAGCCGGGCCCGCACCCGCGACCTGGCCGCCGGCACCGAGCACCTGACCATCAGCTGAGCGGCCAGGCGCCGGGCGCGCCGATACACTCAGCGTCGATGAAAACCTACGAATCGATTGCGGCCTGCCGCGTGGCCTTCATCGGCCTGGGCGTGATGGGCTACCCGATGGCCGGCCACCTGGCGCGCGCCGGCCATGCGGTGACGGTCTACAACCGCAGCCCGGCCAAGGCCGCCGCCTGGCTGTCTGAGCATGCCGGCCTGGGCGCCCAGACCGCTGTCACGCCGCGCCAGGCTGCGGCCGGTGCCGCGTTCGTGTTCGTCTGCGTCGGCAACGATGACGATCTGCGCTCGGTGGTGCAGGGCGCGCAAGGCGCCCTGGCCGGCATGGCACCCGGCGCCGTGCTGGTGGACCACACCACCGCGTCGGCCGAGGTGGCGCGTGAGCTGCACACCAGCGCGGCCGCGCTGGGCCTGGGCTTTGTGGACGCACCGGTGTCGGGCGGGCAGGCGGGCGCGGTCAATGGCGTGCTCACGGTGATGTGTGGCGGTGACGTCGCGCACTTTGCCGCGATGCAGGCCGTGGCCGGCGCCTATGCCAAGGCGGTCACCCGGGTGGGCGAGGCCGGTGCAGGGCAACTCGCCAAGATGGTTAACCAGGTCTGCATTGCCGGTCTGGTGCAAGCCTTGTCCGAGGGCATCGCCTTCGGCCGGAAGGCCGGGCTGGACATGAAGCAGGTGCTGGACGTGATCGGCAAAGGCGCGGCCCAGAGCTGGCAGATGGACAACCGCGGCAAGACCATGGTGGACGACCAGTTCGAGTTCGGCTTCGCGGTCGACTGGATGCGCAAGGACCTGGGCCTGGTGCTCGACGAGGCCCGCCGCAATGGCGCGCGGGTGCCGGTCACGGCCCTGGTCGACCAGTTCTATGCCGACGTGCAGGCCCTTGGGGGGCAGCGCTGGGACACGTCCAGCCTGCTGCGCCGCCTGGCCTGAGCCGCTGCCATGACCGCTGGCGCGCGCCGCGCTCGCGCCTGCCTTATTTCTTGGCCGGTGGCTGCAACTGGGCCAGTTCGGCCTCGCTGAGGATCTCGAAGACCTTCACCACCCGGGCCACGCCGCCCACGCCGCGCGCCACCTCGGCGGCCCGGCCGGCCTCGCGCTCGGTGACCCGGCCCATCAGGTAGACCGTGCCGCGCTCGGACACCACCTTGATGGTGTTGGCCTGCAGGTCCTTGGTATCCAGGTAGCTGGCCTTGACCTTGCTGGTCAGGATGGTGTCGCTGGTGCGTGCCGTGAGCGAGCTGTTGCCGCCCACGGCCAGCTCGTTGACGATGCCGCGCACGTTTTCGATGCCGGTCACGGTCTGTTCAGCGCGGCTGCGGTCTGCGTCGGTGGGCACTTCACCGGTGAGCAGGGCGGTGCGGTTGTAGCTGGTGATGTTGACATGGCCGCGTTCGCCCAGCACTTCACGCAGGCGGCTGCTGACCTTGAACTCGATGCCCTCGTCCTCGAGTTGGGCGCCCGAGGTGCGCCGGTCGGTGAAGGACATCGCACCGCCCAACATGGCGCCGCCCAGCGCCAGGGGGGCACAGGCGCTGAGCAGGCTGCTGCCGGCCAGCAGCGCCAGCAGGGTCAAGGGCCGGCACAGGCGGCGGGAAAGATGGAGTGGCTTGGTCATGCGCTGTCCTGTTCGCCCAGCAGTTGATGGTCGATGGCATCGCACAGGCAGTGCAACACCAGCAATTGGGTCTCCAGCACGCGGGCGCGCCGGCCGTGCGGCACGGCCACCAGCACGTCGGTCTCACCCAGCGCGGCGCGCAGCGCGCCGCCGCCGTGGCCCGTCAGGGCGATCACGGTCATGTCCTTGGCCTGGGCCGCCGCCACGGCGGCCAGCAGGGCCGGATGCTGACCCTCGGTGTCGATCAGCAGCAGCAGGTCGCCCGGCTGGCCCAGGGTCTGGACCTGGCGTGACAGCACCTGGTCCATCGCGCCCGCCAGGCCGCCAGGGCCGCCGACATCGGTGCTCAGCACTGCCAGGGTGGCGCCATCGGCCCCCAATGCCAAGGCCGCCAGGCCCGGCCGGTCGCGCTCGAAGCGGCCTATCAGTTGCGCGGCCATCAACTGGGCCAGGCTGGCCGAGACGCCCAGCCCGGCCACCAGCACGCGCCCGCCTGATGTCAGGCCGCCCACCAGGGCTGCCACTGCGTTCTGGATGGGGCGGCTCAGCACCTCGGCCGATTGGTACTTGAGGTCGGCGCTTTCGAAGAACTGCTGTTGGATACGCTGCTCAAGCATGGAGCCGGATCATATGACAGGGGGCGCAGGCAGCGGTCCCGCGCGCTTTGTGACCGGACGGATTCGATTGCACCTACTGCAATCCTTATCGTCAAAAACAAACTGCAATCCGCATCGTCCGGTCACTTTTTGTCCTCCCGCATAGCAGTTCGGACGTCTGGGAACCTTCAACCGGGAGAGGCACTTTGGTGGGCTCCGATGCCCCTGAATCCCGGCAGGGCCCGGGAGGCGCCTCGATGCCGACTCCAACTTCGCATGGTCTGGGGACGGCGGGCCACTCCATGCACCTGCACCGCTGACGCCGATCGAGCGTGCCTGGTGCTAGGGCCTCCGCTTAGTCGGTCAGCCCACCTCAAGGCGCTCGGATCACCTGACCTGAAGACAACCCGAAGTGGTTTGCCCGCTCCCGGTCGGGTCTCTCGCGGTGCCAGCCCGGGGGCGGGGCAAGCCCCGGTCACCTCCGGCCATTGAAAGCCACTTCCGCTGCCTGCTGACGCCTGTGACGTTACGCCCTGTTGTTGCTGCGACGTGAGCGTCCAGCCACCCCACATTGCGCCATACCCTTCGTAGCCTGAGGATGGTGTCCACCTAGACCATTGGTGGACACCTATGCATCCCAACAGCA
>JAYUQJ010000256.1:0-3850 GCA_043756825.1 Betaproteobacteria bacterium
GTCGCCGCTCTTCTCGTTGCGCTTGCCGGGGCCGACGGCCAGGACTTCACCCTGGTCGGGCTTCTCGGCGGCGTTGTCGGGGATGACGATGCCCGAGGCGGTCTTGGTTTCTTGCTCGAGGCGCTTGACGATCACACGATCGTGCAGGGGGCGAAGTTTCATCGTATCTCCTTGGATTGCAGGTTGCAGCGTTACAGGACTGGCCGCCGTTGCGGGGCCGGTTCACATGCTTGGAGCATCGGCAGCTTGCGCCGCCTTTGCTTGTTAGCACTCATACCAGACGAGTGCTAGCAAACGATTATAGGGGCGCTTGGCCAGCTTTCAAGGGGGTGCTGCTCGCTGGGCGCCAGCCGCCCTGGCATTGCACCCGTGGGCCAACCCGCGGGCGGGCCCGGCGCTGTTGCGTCAATCGGGCAGGGTGTCGTCGTCTTCGCGCGCGGGCGGCGACTCGACGCGGTAGGCCTCGTTGGCCCAGGCGCCCAGATCCACGCCACGGCAGCGGTCGCTGCAGAACGGCCGCGCCGGGTTGTCCGGGCTGAACAGGGCCGGGCGGCGGCAGGTGGGGCAGGGCACCCGGCGGGCCGGGGCGGGCAGGGGCGTGTCCATCAGGTGCAAAGCGTGAGTTCGAAGGGCATGTCCACCGGCGCCGGGCGCAGGCGGCCGTCGGCGTCGGCTTGCATCATGCGCACCGACACCAGCAGCCGGTGGCCGGTGATCTCGGGCACCAGGTGCTCGCCGGGTTCCAGCCGCAGGCGCATCAGCTGGTAGGTCTTGCCGGGTGGCAGGCTTTGCTGAAACTGTCCGGCCTGGCAGGCCACCTTGTGGGGCACACCGGCATCGCGCACCAGCTGCAACAGCGTCTGCAGCGCCTCAGCCATGGGGGCCAGCGTGGTCACCCAAGCCGTCAGATCGGCTCGGCGGCGCGCCGGATCGCGCTGCTGCCAGGCGTAGTAGGCCGGCAGGTCGAACTCGCAGGTGCCGCCGGGGATGTTGATTCGGCTGCGCAGGCTGGTCAGCCATTCGTTGCCGGTCAGCGACTGACCGGCCTTGCCGGGCTGCTGGTTGAGCTTGGCAAAGGCCTGGTCGATGCGGCCAATGACGCCGTCGAGCGCGGCCTGCGACACCTGCGGGTTGCTGCGGTAGGCGGTGAACAAGGCCTTGTGACGCTCGAGTTCCTTGAGCAGGTCGGATTTGAGGTCGGCCCGGGCGGCCACTTCGAGGATCTCGAACAGTGTGACCAGTGCAAAGTGGTGGTCCACGGCCGCATCGCGGGGCAGCAACTGTCCCAGGCGGTCAAACAGGTGTTCAAGCCTGAGCATCGTGCGGATGCTTTCGTTGAACGGGTATTCGTACAGGACCAAGTCGCACTCTCTGATCAAGCGGCCGCCGCAGCGGGCCGCCTCATGCGTCGGGATTGTTTCATAGCGCTTCGGGCCGGCCGCACCAAATGGCCCACAGTGCTGCCACCGCGCCGGCCAGCGCCTCGCGGCTGAGGCCGTCGTTGTGGATCACCGCATCGGCCAGCGCGCGCCGGGCGTGGCGCGCCAATTGCAGCGCGATCACGCGTTCGACCTGTGCCGCGTCCCAGCCCGAGCGCGCCACCACCCGTTGCACCTGGGTCTCGGCCGCGCAATCGACCACCAGGATGCGCTGGCATTGCCGGCGCCAATGGCTGCTATCGCTCAGCAGGGGCACGTCGAAAACCACCACGCGGGTCGGTGCGGCAGCAGACTGGCGCTGGGCCTCCTGACCGATCATCGGGTGCAGGATGGCTTCCAGCCGGCCTTTGGCCAGCGGGTCCGCAATCACCCGCTCGCGCATCCGGACGCGGTCAAGCGCGCCATCGGCGCCTGCCACGGCGTCGCCAAACTGCCGACGCAGCGCCGGCATGGCGGCACCGCCCGGCACGGTCAGGGCATGGGCGATGGCATCGGTGTCCACCACGCTGGCGCCATGGCCGGCCAGCAGCGCGGCCACGGTGCTCTTGCCGCTGCCGATGCCCCCGGTCAGGCAGATGCTGCGGATCGCGGCGGCGGGCATCAAAGACCTGGCCACAGCGCCTTGAGCTGGGCGCCGAAGAACAGCGCGGCCACACCCCCGCCCGCCAGGTAGGGGCCGAAGGGGATAGGGATGTTGCGGCCGTGGCCCCTGAACAGGATCAGGAAGATGCCCACCATGGCCCCCACTGCCGAGGACAGCAGGATGATCGACGGCAGGGCCTGCCAGCCCAGCAAGGCGCCCAGCCCGGCCAGCAGCTTGAAATCGCCCTCGGCCATGCCCTGGACGCCGCGCCACAGCTTGTAGGCAAAAGCCACCGCCCACAGCGCGAAATAGCCGAAGAAGGCGCCGAGCGCGGCATCGGGCAGCGTCACTGGCGTCCAATGCTGCCAGGCCGCTACCAGACCCAGGCCGATCAGGGGCAGGGTCAGGTCATCGGGCAGCAGGGTAGTGTCCAGGTCGATCAGCGCAGCGGCCACCAGCAGGGCCAGCGCCGCGCAATACACCGCAGTGGCCGCGCTGGGGCCGCCTAGCAGGGCGGCGGCGGCAAACAGCGCACCGGTCAGTGCCTCGACCAGCGGATAGCGCACCGAGATGCGGCCGCCACAGCCCGCACATTTACCGCCCAGGCGCAGCCAGCCCAGCAGCGGCAGGTTCTCGTGCCAGGCCAGTTGATGCCCGCACTGCGGGCAGCGCGAGCGGGGCCGGGCCAGGCTGAGCGCGGGCAGCGCCTGCACATCGACGCCCAGCGCCTGGCCCTGCAGCGCCAACTGCTCGACCCGGTGCGCTGGTACGCCCAGCACCCGGCCCACGGCCGGGCCGTCCTGCAGGTAGCCAGCGGCGTCGCCCAGCCACTCGCGCTCCAGCATCAAGGGCAGGCGGTGGATCACCACATTGAGAAAGCTGCCGATCGCCAGCCCCAGCAGCGCCAGGAGCCAGGGCGACAGCAGCAGGGCCAGCCAGGGGGGGGCCTCGGCCGCAGCACTGCCCATGCCGGTCAGACCACCGAGCCGATCTTGAAGATCGGCAGGTACATGGCCACCACGATGCCGCCGATCAGGGTGCCCAGGATCACGATGATGACTGGCTCCATCAGGCTGGACAGGCCTTTGACCATGTCGTCGACCTCTTCTTCGTAGAACTCGGCCGACTTGGCCAGCATGTGGTCAAGCGCGCCGGATTCCTCGCCGATGGCCGCCATCTGGATCACCATGGTGGGAAATACGTTGGTGTTCTGCATCGCCGTGGTCAGCGCGCTGCCGGTCGAGACATCGCGCTGGATCTTGTGGGTAGCCTCGGCGTACACCGCATTGCCCGCCGCGCCGGCCACCGAGTCGAGCGCCTCGACCAAGGGCACGCCAGCGGCGAACATGGTGGACAGGGTTCGGGTCCAGCGCGCGATCACCGACTTGTTGATCAGCACGCCGAAGATCGGGATGCGCAGCAGCAGGCGGTCCATCACCATCTGCAGCTTCTCCGAACGCCGCCACGACTGCATGAAGACATAGCTGCCGCCGACCAGGCCGACGAGGATGAAGGGCCAGGTGGCGACGAAGAACTCCGACATCGCGATCACCACCAGGGTGGGCCCGGGCAGGTCGGCGCCGAAGGACGAGAACACGTCCTTGAACGCCGGCACCACCTTGACCATGATGATCACCAGCACCACGAAGGCCACCAGCAGCACCGCCACCGGGTACATCAGCGCGCTCTTGATCTTGCTCTTGAGTGCCAGCGTCTTTTCCTGGTAGATCGCCAGGCGATCGAGCAGGGCCTCGAGGATGCCGCCGGCCTCGCCCGCCTCGACCAGGTTGCAGTACAGCGCATCGAACTGCATCGGGTGCTTGCGGAA
>JAYUQJ010000257.1:0-10883 GCA_043756825.1 Betaproteobacteria bacterium
ATGAAAGAAGCGCTGGAAGACCCGGCGCGGCTGCTGTTCGACATCTGAGGAGAACGCCATGGGTCTGGCCGACGAACTGACGCGTCTGGAAGAGTTGCGCAACCGCGGCGCGCTGAGCGACGAGGAGTTCGGGCGCGCCAAGGCTCGCGTGCTTGGCGGCGCGCCTGCCGGGTCGGAACTCCCCGCGCTCGCCGCGGTGAACAACCTGCGTCGCAGTCGCAGCGAGCGCTGGATTGCCGGCGTCTGCGGTGGCATTGCGCGGGCCACCGGTGTCGAGGCGTGGATCCTGCGCCTGATCTTCACCATCCTCGCGCTCGTTGGCGGCACCGGCGTGCTGCTCTACATCCTGCTTTGGATCTTCGTGCCTGAAGATCTCTGAACCGACACCATGTCCACAACGTTCGAAGTCATCGTCATTGGCGCCGGCCCCGGCGGCTATATCGCGGCCATTCGCGCGGCCCAGCTCGGGCTGAGCACGGCCTGCATCGACGAGTGGAAGAACGCCGCGGGTGGGCCGGCGCCCGGCGGCACCTGCACCAACATCGGCTGTATCCCGAGCAAGGCGCTGCTGCAGTCGAGCGAGCACTTCGAGCACGCGTCACGCCACTTTGCAGACCATGGCATCGGGCTGAAAGACCTCAGCATCGACGTGGCCAAGATGCTGGCGCGCAAGGACACCGTGGTCAAACAGAACAACGAGGGCATCCTCTACCTGTTCAAGAAGAACAAGGTGAGCTTCTTCCACGGGCGCGGTTCGTTCGCCAAGACGGTCGACGGCGGCTACGAAGTGACCGTGGGCGACAAGACCCTGGTCGGCAAGCACATCGTCGTGGCCACGGGGTCGAGCGCGCGCGCGCTGCCCGGTGCCCCTTTCGATGAAGAACGGATCCTCTCCAACGACGGCGCGCTGCGCGTCCCGTCGGTGCCGAAGTCGCTGGGCCTGATCGGCTCGGGCGTGATCGGTCTGGAAATGGGTTCGGTCTGGCGACGGTTGGGCGCCGAAGTCACGGTCCTTGAGGCGCTGCCGACCTTCCTGGGCGCAGTCGACGATCAGATTGCCAAGGAAGCCCACAAGGCCTTCACCAAGCAGGGCCTGAGGATCGAACTGGGCGTCAAGGTCGGCGAGGTCAAGACGAGCAAGAAGGGTGTCAGCGTGGCTTACACCGACGCCAAGGGGGCGGCGCAGACGCTGGCGGTCGAGCGCCTGATCGTCTCGATCGGCCGCGTTGCCAACACCGCGGGCCTGAACCACGACGCGGTCGGCCTGAAGCTCGACGAGCGCGGCGCGATCGTCGTCGACGACGATTGCCGCACCAACCTGCCCAATGTCTGGGCGGTGGGCGACGTGGTGCGCGGCCCGATGCTGGCGCACAAGGCCGAGGAAGAGGGCGTGGCGGTGGCCGAGCGCATTGCCGGCCAGCATGGTCATGTCAACTTCAACACCATCCCGTGGGTGATCTACACCTCGCCCGAGATCGCCTGGGTGGGCCGCACCGAGCAGCAGCTCAAGGCCGATGGCGTGGCCTACAAGGCTGGCCAGTTCCCCTTCCTGGCCAATGGCCGGGCGCGGGCACTGGGCGACACCACCGGCTTCGTCAAGTTCCTGGCCGATGCCAAGACCGACGAGATCCTGGGCGTGCACATCGTCGGCCCCTTGGCCAGCGAGCTGATCGCCGAAGCGGTGGTGGCGATGGAGTTCAAGGCCTCGGCCGAGGACATCGCGCGAATCTGCCACGCCCATCCGTCGCTCAGCGAGGCCACCAAGGAGGCGGCGCTGGCAGTGGACAAGCGCGCCTTGAATTTCTGATCCCGCCACTGGCAGCAGCGGCGGCGGAACCGGTCCGTGGGCGTTCGTGAGCTGTACCAGGCCACGCTGGCTGAGCGCGGCTACCGCGGCGACCCGGCGCAACTGGCGGCGGTCGAGGCGCTGGCCCGCTGCGAGGACGAGTGGGCGGCCTACAAGGCGCGTCGCAGCAACGCCCTGACCAAGATGCTGGTGCGCCCGCCGATCCCGCGCGGTGTGTACATGCATGGCGGGGTGGGGCGGGGCAAGAGCTTCCTGATGGATTGCTTCTTCCAGTCGGTGCCGCTGACCCGCAAGACGCGCCTGCACTTCCATGAGTTCATGCGCGAGGTGCACCGTGAACTGCAGGAGTTGAAGGGCACCGTCAACCCGCTGGACGAACTGGGCAAGCGCATCGCGCGCAAGTTCCGGCTGATCTGCTTCGACGAGTTCCACGTCGCCGATGTCACCGACGCGATGATCCTGCACAGGCTGCTTGACGCGCTGTTTGCCAACCGGGTCTCGATCGTCACCACCAGTAATTTTCATCCCGACGGCCTCTACCCCAACGGCCTGCACCGCGACCGCATCCTGCCGGCGATCGAGCTGATCAAGCGCAAGCTCGAAGTGATCAATGTCGACGCCGGCACCGACTACCGCCAGCGCACGCTCGAGCAAGCCGAGCTCTACCTCACACCGCTGGGACCGCAGGCCGATGCGGCGCTGCTGGCCACCTTCAGCGGCCTGGCCGAAGCCCGCGACGAAGACCCGCTGCTGCACATCGAGCACCGCGAGTTGCGCTCGTTGCGGCGCGCCGGCGGGGTGGTCTGGTTCGATTTCCGCACGCTGTGCGGCGGGCCGCGGTCGCAGAACGATTACCTGGAGATTGCCCAGCAGTTTCACACCGTGATCCTGTCGGACGTGCCGCAGATGCCACCGCGCCTGGCCAGCGAGGCGCGCCGTTTCACGCTGCTGGTGGATGTGCTCTACGACCGTCGTGTCAAGCTTGTGATCTCGGCAGCGGTGCCGGCGCAGGCCTTGTACAACGAAGGGCCGCTGGCGCATGAGTTTCCACGCACCGTGTCGAGGCTGCAGGAGATGCGCTCACGTGATTACCTGGCGCTGGACCGACGCGAGGTCGACACCCGCATCACCTGATGGCGGACCGGCCAATCATCCGATGGCCTCGATCCGCACCATCGCCAAGGAGATGTTGTCGCCCTGGTTCTGGGCGCGCTGGCGCGCACGCTGGATCAACAGCTCGGTGGCCTCGCGCGGCGGCAGGCTGTTGACGATCAGGCCCAGCTCGCGCGGCGTGAAGTAGTGCCAGAGGCCGTCGCTGCAGGCCAGCAGGGTGTCACCAGGCTGCAGGGGATCGAGGGTCTTGATCGCGGTCGGCGGTTCCGTGGGGGTGCCCAGGCAGCCGGTCAGCAAATTGCCCTTGGGGTGGCTGTTGGCCACTTCTTCGGTCAGCTTGCCCTCGTCCACCAACTGCTGGACATACGAGTGGTCGCTGGTGCGACTGTGCATCGCCGCGCCGCGGAAATGGTAGACCCGGGAATCGCCGGCATGGCCTATGGTGACACTCAGGCCCGGGCCGATGATGAAGGCCGCCAGCGTGCTGTGCGGCTCCTCCTCGGTGGTGATGGCCGTCAGCTTGATCATCAGGTGGGCTTCGGTGGCCAACTGGCGCAGCAGGTCACCGGCATCGTCCTTGCTGGGCACATGGCGGTCAAACAACTGGCGTGCGGTCATCACCACCTGGTCGGCAGCCTTGCGGCCCCCGCTCTTGCCGCCCATGCCATCAGACAATACCGCCAGCAGGCAATCCTTCTGGCGCGCATGGCGCAAGATTTCAACCTGGTCTTGCTGGTAGTCGCGGTCGCCCTTGTGCAGGGCGGTGGCAGCCAGCAGCCGATAGGCCAGGGGGGGGGTCGCGCTCATGGTCGCGGACTATAAACTCAGGCACTTCATGGACCCGGTCGAACCCGACGACTTCAACCTGCATTCGCCCGCGCGGCGGCTGATCGAATTGCGCATGGAACACGCCGACCTGGACCGCCTGATCGACCTTGCTGCCGACCAGTTGCCCCTGGACGACCTGGCGCTGCGCCGGTTCAAGAAGCGGCGCCTGCGTCTGCGCGACCAGATCACCCGGCTCGAGAACAGCCTCTCGCCACCCGAGCCCGCATGAAGCGCGCCGGTCCGCTCACCAGGGCATATTCCGCATCGTGCAGCGCCAAGGCGGGCCGGGGCCGGCAGGGCTGGGCCGGGGGCTGGGCTTGAAGCCGGCCGACGGGGCCGGTCTGGACGGCGCGGACGCCAGGGCGGGCTCGGCTGGCGCCCTGGCGCGGGCCACGGCCGACGCGCTGGGGCCGCGCGGCGCCTTGGCGGCCGCTGATCCCGGCTTTGTCGAGCGCGAACCGCAATTGCGCCTGGCCGAGGCCATGGCCTGGGCCATCGACGAGCGCGCCACCCTGGTGGCCGAGGCCGGCACTGGCGTGGGCAAGACCTTTGCCTATCTGGTGCCCCTGCTGTTGTCGGGCCGACGCGCGCTGGTGTCCACAGCGACCAAGAGCCTGCAGGACCAGCTCTTCCTGCGCGATCTGCCGCGCCTGCGTGACGCCCTGGGCTTGCCGGTGCGGCTGGCACTGCTCAAGGGGCGCAGCAGCTACCTGTGCCTGCACCGCCTGCAGCAGGCGCGCGAAACCGGTAGCCTGCCCGACCGGTTCGCGGTGCGGGCCCTGGCCCGGGTCGAGACCTGGGCCCAGGCCACGCAAACCGGCGACCTGGCCGAGATCGACGGGCTGGACGACCGCTCGCCGGTGATCCCACTGGTCACCTCCACCCGCGACAACTGCCTGGGCCAGGATTGCCCGGTCTTTCGCGACTGTCATGTGGTCAAGGCGCGCCGCGAAGCGATGGCTGCCGATCTGGTGGTGGTCAACCACCACCTGTTCTTTGCCGACCTGGCGCTGCGCGACAGTGGCGTGGCCGAGCTGTTGCCCACCGTGGATGCGGCGGTGTTCGACGAGGCCCATCAACTGGTCGAGACCGGCTTGCAATTCCTGGGCACGATGCTGTCGACCAACCAGGTGATCGACTGTGGCCGCGACCTGCTGGCCGCCGGCCTGAGCCATGCCAGGGGTCTGGCCGACTGGCAGGCGCTGGCCGGTGGGCTGGACCGGGCGGCGCGTGAGCTTCGCCTGGCCTGCGCCGGCGCGCTGCGTGACGTCAAAGGCATGCTGAAGCTGCGCTGGGACGAGCGCGCCGACCATGACGACTTCACCGACGCGCTGTCCGGTCTGGCCGACGCGGCCGACGCCGCCCGCGACGCCGCCCTGCTGGTGGAAGCCACCGCGCCGGATTTCACCCGCCTGGTCGAGCGCGCCCGTCGCATTGCCCAGTTGGCCCACGGCTTCGCGCTGGCCGCCGCCACCGACCGGGTGCGCTGGATCGACATCGGCCCGCGCGATGCCCGGCTGGTCGAGTCGCCCCTGCACATCCGCGATCTGTTCACCGAGCAGCGCGCGGCCGCACCCCGGGCCTGGATCTTCACCTCGGCCACGCTGGGCAGCGACGATGACCTGAGCTGGTTCGCCGAATCAGCAGCGCTGGAGGATGCCCGCAAGCTGCGGGTGGGCAGCCCCTTCGACTACCCCAACCATGCCCGCACCTGGGTGCCGTCGCGTTTTCCCAAGCCCAGCGAGCCTGGCCACCCGGCGGCCGTGGGCGCGCTGGCGGCGCGCCTGGCGGGCCGCCTGGGCGGACGGACCTTTGTGTTGACCACCACGCTGCGGGTGCTGCCGCTGATCGCCGACGCCCTGAGCGCCACCGCCTTGGCCGCCGGCCATGCCTTGCAGGTGCTGGTGCAGGGCAGCCAGCCCAAGCGCACCCTGCTGCAGCGCTTTCTGGACACGCCCGGCAGCGTACTGGTGGGGTCGGCCAGCTTCTGGGAGGGCATCGACGTGCCCGGCAATGCACTGCAATGCGTGATCATCGACAAGCTGCCCTTTCCACCGCCCAATGACCCGCTGGTGCAGGCGCGCAGCAAGGAGCTGGAATCGCGCGGCCGCGACCCCTTCAACGACTACTTCGTGTCAGAGGCGGCGATCTCGCTGAAACAGGGCGCCGGCCGCCTGATCCGCAGCGAAACCGACCTGGGTCTGTTGGTGATCACCGACCCGCGCCTGCGCCAGATGCCCTATGGACGCCGGCTGCGGGCAGCGCTGCCACCGATGGGCACACTGGACACCGAAGCCGATGCCATGGCCTGGATCGATGGCATGGCCGCGCTCAACGCCGATGCGTGAGGGCCTGGCGCGGGCCCTCGCCGAGGCGGGCGACCCGCAGGTCTACCAGAACTGCCACCAGGACTTGTCCGGCAGCCGCACCCCGTCCTTGATGTAGCGCGTGTTCGGAAAATTCAACTTCAGCACGCGTTCGGTATCGTCGCGCAGGGTCTGCAGACCGAGCTTTTCGTAGCTGGCCGCCATGATGTACAGCGCCTCTTCGGTGGCGGGCGCACGCTGGTAGTCGCGCACCGCCACCTGGGCCCGGTTGGCGGCGGCCAGGAAAGCCGAGCGGCGGTAGTAGTAGCGCGCCACATGGACCTCATAGTCGGCCAGCGCATTGACGATGTAATCCATGCGCGCCCGGGCGTCATCGGCGTACTTGGACGCCGGGAACTGTTCGATCAACTGGCCAAAGGCTTGAAACGAATCGCGCGAGGCCTGCTGATCCCGCTCGGACAGGTTCTGACGCGAGACGCTGCTCAAGAAACCCATGTTGTCGTTGAAGTTGACCAGGCCCTTCAGGTAGAGCGCGTAGTCCATGCCAGGGCTGGACGGATGCAGCTTGATGAAGCGGTCGAGCGTGGCCACGGCCAGCACCCGTTCATTGCTTCGCCATTGGGCGTAGGCCAGGTCGAGCGTTGCCTGCTGGCCCAGCAGCGTGCCCGAGGCTCGGCCTTCGACCCGTTCAAGCGCTTTGATCGCAGCGTCGAAGCTGCCCGAGTCCAGGTCGCTCTTGGCCTGTGCATACAATTTCTCGGGTGAGTTGCGCAGTTCTTCGTCCTTGGACGTGCTGCTGCAGGCCGCCAGCACCAGCACCATCACCAGGGGCGCGCAGCGCAGGGCCCATCCGGCAGGGGCGGCGGGGGACAGGCGGCAGGGCGCATGATCCAGCGTGTCTTGCGGCGCCATGGGGCGCAGAAGCTTGAACAGACTCATCAGTGTCGGCAACCGCTGCGCGGCCGGCGTCCTTCCAGACATTGTGGGATGCAATCCCGCCGATTCTAATGTGCGCTCCCTCTGACCCCACCGCCCCTGACGACGCCCGCCTGCTGGCCCTTGCCGGGCTGGACGCCGAGGCCGAGGCCGAAGTGCGCGAGACGGTGGTGGCCCGCGATCAGCATCTGTTGCGGCTTGACAAGGCCCTGGTCACGCTGGCGCCGGAGTTCTCGCGCAGTTGGCTGCAACAGCTGATCGAGCGCGGCCATGTGCAGGTCGACGGCCAGGTACAGACCGCACCGGCGCGCAGGCTCAAGGCCGGGCAGGCCTTGCGCCTGGCCTTGGTGCCGACGGCGGAAAGCCTGGCATTTCGCGCCGAGGCCATGTCGCTGAAGATCGTCCTCGAGGACGAGCACCTGCTGGTGGTCGACAAACCGGCCGGCCTGGTGGTGCATCCAGCGGCCGGCCATTGGTCGGGCACCCTGCTCAATGGACTGCTGGCCCACCATGGGCTGGCGGCCACGCTGCCACGCGCCGGCATCGTGCACCGGCTGGACAAGGACACCAGCGGCCTGATGGTGGTGGCCAAGACCCTGCCAGCCATGACGGCGCTGGTGCGGCAAATTGCCGCGCGCGAGGTCAGGCGCGTCTATCTTGCGCTGGCCCAAGGCGAGGCGCGCTGGGGCGAACTGGTCATCGATGCCCCCATCGGCCGCGATCCGGCGTCGCGACTGCGCATGGCCGTGGTGGCCAGTGGCAAGGTGGCTCGCACCGATGTCGAGCGCCTGGCCGCGCGCGGTGGCTACAGTGCCTTGCGCTGCCGATTGCACACCGGCCGCACGCACCAGATACGGGTTCACCTGGCCTCGCGCGGACATGCGCTGGTGGCCGATACCACCTATGGCGGCAAACCGGCGCTCGGCCTGGCGCGCCAGGCCCTGCATGCGGCAGAGCTCGGTTTCGTGCATCCGGCCACCGGTGCGGCGGTAATGCTGCAGGCGCCTTTGCCTGCCGATCTGGCGGCGGCCTGGCGCCAGGTCTACCTGGATTGAGGCTTGCCAAAGGCCGGCGGCGGGGCCAGCAGCCAGGATTCGATTCCGGGACTACAATAAGGGGATAGACGGTGTGACAGCTGTGGGGTGGCCCCAGCTTGAAGATGCCGGTCCGATCCGCCAGCCTGAACCTGGCAGCGTCCAGCTCCGGCGTGCACAACACTGACGCCTTGGCACAGATCGGTTTCTGAAGGGGCGCAGCGGTCATGGCCGCCAGCGCCCGACCCACCCCGTACGCATGGCCTGCCATCCATTGCCCGGCGCACCACAGCAAGCTTGCGGCACAGCCGTCCGCACTCAGCGTTTTAGCCAGGCCGTTGATGACAACGCCCGACCTGTGAACAGGAGTTCATGAACACTTCCGAGGCCAAGCGCGTGCTCGAAACCGCGTTGATCTGTGCCCAGCACCCCTTGCCGCTGCGCGACATGGGTAATTTGTTCGATGACCAGTTGGGCGCCGACACGTTGCGCAGCTTGCTCGACGAATTGGTGCTCGATTGGGCGCCGCGCGGCGTTGAGCTGGTGACTTTGGCCAGCGGCTGGCGTTTTCAGAGCCGGCCCGAGATGCGCGAATTTCTGGACCGGCTGCACCCCGAGAAGCCGCCTCGCTACTCGCGCGCCACGATGGAGACACTGGCCATCATTGCCTACCGTCAGCCGGTGACGCGCGGCGACATCGAGGACATCCGTGGTGTCACGGTCAGCGGACCGATCGTCAAGCAGCTGGAAGAACGCGGCTGGATTGAGGCCATCGGCTACCGCGAGGCGCCCGGCCGGCCGGCCCTGTATGCCACCACACGCCAGTTCCTGGACGATCTGGGCCTGGCCAGCCTGGATCAATTGCCGGTGCTCGACGGCCCGGCTGCCGTGGCCGTTTTCGACCCGGGCAGCGCCGGTCAGCCGTCCTTGCTGGCCGATGAACCGGGCCTGCAGGGTGACCTGGTGCTGTTGATGGCCAGCGACACCGAGCCGCTGGCGCTGCCACTGGCCGAGGTAGCCATGGATATTTTCCCGACCGCCACCGTTGTCTCGATCCCCCTGCCCGAAGCCTTTGTGGCGTCTGGCCACGACACGCCGGCACCTCCGCCGGCGTCCGATGTCTCCTCCCCCGACGCGCAAGCATGAACCCGCAAGACCCAGACCTGCCCCCGATCGACCTGCCGGACGCAAACGCGCCGGGGGATGCCGACGCGGCACCCAAGGCGCGCCGCAAGCGCAGCCCGCGCGTCAAGGACGCAGCACTGGCGCTTGAGCCCGTCAGCGCTGCAGCCCTGGCGCCACCGTCGGCCGAAGAGGTGTTCAAGCTCAAGCCGGCGCCCCGGCGCAAGCTGGCCGACGCCGCTGCCGATGCCGATGCCGTCCCTGCGCTGCCTTCGGCATCCGAAATCAGCGGTGCGCCGCCAGCCCGGGTGGCCGATGCCCCGGCAACGCCTGCAGCAAAGGGTGACGAGCCAGCCAAGGCGGCCCGTCCGCGCCGCCGTGCGGCCCAGGCCCTGACCGAGCCCTTGCCCGATGGCGCTGCCCGGGTTGCCCGCCCGCCGTCAGACCTGGCCGCCACGGGACAGGCCCTGCCGACCCAGGCCACTGATCGACCGACCGAACTGCCGGTGTGCGCACCGGCGGCCCCGGTAACGGCCAGCCCGAGCCCCGCCGATGCTGCCGGACCGGGCGCCGCCGACCGGCCTGCCGCTGAGACCGGCACAGAGGCTGCGCCCGCCGTGCTCGAGGGCGAGTCGCGGCGACGCAATCGCAACCGCCGGCGCGGCCGTCGCAACGGTGCCGACCGGGACGGTCGTAACGACGGCGGCACGGGGGCGGAGGAGCCGGGCCTGTTGCTGGTCACGGCCACCGCAGGTGACGACGATGACGACGACGATGACGACCTGCCCGGCGCGGAGGCCGTGAGCGACGCCGCGCCCGTTGTGCCTTTGAACTCGGCAGATACCTTTGCAGCGGTGCTGTCGGGTGACTATGACGCCGAGCCCGCGGTGCTGCCGGGAGATGGCGTGCCAGAGCGCCGGGTGCTGGCGGCCGAACCCGACGCGCCCAAGCTGCACAAGGTGTTGGCCCAGGCCGGCATCGGCTCGCGCCGCGACATGGAGGCCTTGATCGCCGAGGGCCAGGTGACGGTCAACGGCCAGCCGGCCCACACCGGCCAGCGCATCTCTTTCGGCGACCGCATCAGCGTGGCCGGCAAGCAGATCAAGGTGCGCATCGCGCCGCCGCCGCCGCGCATCATCGCCTATCACAAACCGGTGGGCGAGGTCGTTACCCACGACGATCCGCAGCACCGCCCTACGGTGTTCAGACGTCTGCCGCGACTGCCGCACGGCAAGTGGCAATCGGTAGGCCGGCTCGACATCAATACCGAAGGCCTGTTGCTGTTCACCAATTCGGGTGAACTGGCCAACCAGCTGATGCACCCGCGGTTCGGGGTCGAGCGAGAGTACGCGGTGCGGGTGCTGGGCACACTGGAGACGGAAGGCCGCCAGCGACTGATCGAAGGGGTGGACATCGACGGCCAGCGCGCCAGCTTCAAGTCCATCGAGGACGGTGGCGGCGAGGGCGTGAACCGCTGGTACCGGGTGGTTATCACCGAAGGCCGCAACCGCGAGGTGCGCAAGCTCTTCGACAAGGTCGGCCTGGGCGTGAGCCGGCTGATCCGCATCCGCTACGGTTGTGTCGTTCTGCCCCGGGGCCTGCGGCGTGGCTTGTTCGTCGACCTGAACGAGGCCGAGGTGCGCGAGGTGCGGCGCCTGGCGGGCACCGGGCGCGACGCGCCTGCGCCCGGTCCGCGCCCGGCCCGGCCGGATGCAC
>JAYUQJ010000258.1:0-10882 GCA_043756825.1 Betaproteobacteria bacterium
GAGGCTCCGGAGGTGGGTGAACCGTGGTCAGGATAGGGTGTGCGCCTGGCTGCCGATGCTCAGCCGGCGCTGCGCCGGTCGATGCTGGCCAGCAGTGCACCCAGCCCGTAGGCCGCCATGCCGAACAAGGGCGCGGCGGCGCTGCCGTGGCGGTCGGCCAGTGCGCCGGCGGCCACCGGGCCGACCAACTGGCCCAGGCCCATGGCGGCGGTGGCGATGCTGAAGGCGCGGGCGTAGTCGGCGTCGCTGCTGCGTGCCCGCGCCGCTGCGGTGACCAGCGCCGGTATCGCCGCCATGCCCAGGCCCACCAGCACAGCCGCCGTGAGCGCAGCGCCGGCACTGTCCAGCGATGCCACGCCGCAGCCGATGGCGGCCAGGGCCATCGCCAGCGGCAGGGCGTGCAGGCGCAGCGCTGGTCGGCCCAGCAACCAGAGGGTGGCGGCGCTGCCGGTCAGCGTGGCCAGGCCAAAGGTCGACCAGGTCAGGGCTACCAGGCCCAGGGGAGCCGCGGCCGCCGCCATCCGGGTACCGGCAAAGGTGGCATAGGCGATGTAGCCGAGGCCGAAGCACGCGTAGGTGGCCACCAGCCAGGCCCAGCGCGGGCCGGCCACCGAGGCCAGCGAGAACACCGGGCCCGACACAGCGCTGCCCGGCAGCGCCGCTGCCACCGGGAATCCGGCCGACATCAGCGCGGCCACCGCCGCTGCCGCCGCAAAGACCCAGCGCCATTGACCGGTCTGCATCAACCAGGGCACGCCCAGGCCGCAGGCCAGGATGGCGGCGGCCATGCCGGTCCACATCAGGACGCTGGCCCGGGCGCGGGCGGGCTCGGCCACGCCGGCCATCACGCTGACCATGATCGCGATCACCGCCGGCCCGGCGCCCAGGCCGGTGGCCAGCCGGCCCAGCCCGAGCAGCCCCACGCCCAGGCCCGGGCTGACCGGCGCCAGCGCGCACAGCAAGGCACCCGCGGCCACCCACAGGTGGGCGACGCGCGCCATGCGCGCCAGCCCGAAATGACGCGCCAGCGCCGGGCCCAGCAGGGTGCCCGCCAGGTAACCGGCCAGGTGCAGGGCGTTGAGCACCCCGCCGGCGGTGTAGCCCAGGCCCAGTTCGCTGCGCAGCGAGGGCAGCACCACCCCATAGGCAAAGCGTGCCAGACCCACATGCAGCGCGATGCCCAGGGCGCCCCAGGCCAACAGGCGCACCGGCAGGCCCGCAGGCGTCATGCGGCCGGCGCGTCGAACAAGGCTTCGCAGCCGGTGCCGGCCAACGCGGCGTCCACCCGCGCACGGGCGTCGGGCGGCAGCGCCGCATGGTCGCGCCGCAGCCAGGCCAGGCACTTGGCCTGGTAGGGGAAGGCCTGCTGCTCCCAGGCCTGGCCGTCCACCTGGGTTTGCAGCTCGGTCTGGCCGCGTGCCAGGGCCTGGGCGTTGGCCACCAGCAGCGGGACATACAAGCGGCCCAGCTCCGTCAGCAGCGCCCGCAAACTGGGCGGCAGGCGCCCGGCATCGAGCCAGCCGGCGTCGGCCGGCTCGATGCCGGAAAGGTCTTCGGTGAGCATCGTCCAGGCACATACCCGCGGCGCATGCTGCAGCGCCAGCGCCATCGGGGTGACATCAAAGCCGGCAAGCTGGGTGAGCTGGCCGTAGAAGGCGAAGTCAGACGCCCCCGGCCGGTCGCCCATCAGGAAGCGGTGCTGGTGCAGATGGGCCTCCAGCGCCTGCAACAGGCGCAGATAGCCCGCCTCGATCACCGGCCGAGTCACCGGGTTGGAGCCGACAAAGCGCAGGCGCGGTATCTGGCGCGACGCCACGGCGTGGGCGGCCAGGGCCAGTGCGGCGTCATCCTGCGGGCCGGTGCGCCAGCAGGCCAGGATCTGCCCGGCGTTGTGGATGTCGGCGGCATAGGTCCAGCGGTAGTGGAACATCGCCTTGGTCAGCCATTCGTCGGCGAAATCCTCGAGCAGCGCGTCGATGAGGGCCAGTGCAGGATCGGTCGGGATCACGCTGCGGCCGGCATGCTCGGTCTCGAAGCGGCGGATCAGCGGGGTCGAATCGGTCACCGCCTGCAGCTGCCCGTCGGCATCGGGCAGGTAGAAAGTGGGCAGCAGCGGCGGCTTGGGCTGTGGCGCGCCTGCCAGGGGCGTGGAAGACGGCACCAGACGGTAGGCGATGCGCCGGTAGCGCAGCAGCGCCACCATCTTGCGGGTATAGGGCGAGCCAGGCAGGCCGTTGAGCAGCAGCGGTGCGCGGGTGTCGGGCGGGTGTGCGGGGGGCGTCATGGCGCAGGCGTCGGCAATGGGCTGCAAGGTGGGCGGTGCGGCATGCCTTTGATGATGATCTATTGCCAGCCCGGGGCGGCGGTGTAGCGGTGGTGACAGGTGGCCCGAGGCGGCCTGGCGCGGATCATCGGACAATCGCCCGGCAATCCCACTCACCAAGGAAAGTCGATGCCACAGCGCCTTGCCACTCTGATGTTTGCCCTGGCCGCCGCCGCGCCGATACCCCAGGCGCTTGCGCAGGACCTGCCCGCCCGGCCCGCGCCGGCGTCGACTGCGGCGGCGGCGCCGCAGCGCCCGCTCTGGGAGGTGGGCCTGTTCGGGTTTGCCGCCTCGCAGCAGGCCTACCCAGGTGCCGCCGAGCGTACCCGGAGGGCCTTCGGCCTGCCCTTTCTGGTGTACCGCGGCAAGTACTTCCGGGCCGACGAAAACACGGTCGGCGTGCGTGCCATCAGCACCCCCCTGGTTGAACTGGACATCGGCTTTTCAGGCAGTTTCGGCGCCAGCTCCAACGATGTGGAAATCAGGCGCGGGATGCCCGCCCTGGGCACGCTGTTCGAGTTTGGCCCGCGCCTGAAGCTCAACCTTCCGGCGCCGTTTCCGGGATCGCGCCTGCGCCTGGCCTTGCCGGTGCGGGCGGTGCTCGATGTCAGCGACGGCTTCCAGGGCCGCGGTATGTCGTTCGAACCGGATCTGGAACTCAGCTGGCGCCTGGCCGGCGGCACCCGCGTAGCCACCAAGGCCGGGCTGATCCTGGGAGATCGCCAGCTCAATGACTACCTTTACGGCGTGGCGCCGGCCTTTGCCACCGCTGGGCGTCCGGCCTATGACGGCCAGGCTGGCCTGATCGCCACCCGCCTGAGCCTGGGCAGCGCCACCGCGCTGGGCAAGGGTTGGGATCTGTTCACCTTTGCCCGCTACGACACCTTGCACGGCAGCGCCAATCTCGACAGCCCGCTGGTGCGCAACAAGGGCGGGGCCAGCGTTGGCATCGGCCTGGCCTGGACCTTCTGGCGCTCGGACCGGCGCGAGTCGAACTGAACGGAAGGCCGGCGCTGCCTGGTTGCGGCGCCGGCGCTGCCCGATGCGCTGCCCGTGTTCAGACGTAAATCCGCGACGATCATCATTATGTAAAACGATGGCGGGGTGTCGAGGCTTGAAAAGCCGGGGGCCGTATGTGACGCCACGACGCCACGATGCCGCAGTGGCCGGCACCGCCCTGCGGGCTTGGCTGCCGGGACCGCTGCAGGCGGGAGCCCCCTGTCGTGCGGCCAGTGCGCCGGTCACTGGCCGCCTGGCCGCCTGGCCAGGTCATCACGGCAGGCCCTTGACGGGCCTGCCGCCGCAGACTGTCTTGCTTACTTCGCGGCTTTCCTGGCGGGCTTCTTGACAGCCGGCTTCGCAGCGGCCTTCTTGGCCACCGGCGCCTTCGCGGCAGCCTTCTTGGCCGGTGCCGGCTTGACAGCGGCCGACTTCGGCGCAGCAGTCTTGGTCTTGCCCCCCACCGCCTTCTTCAAGGCGGCGGCTTCTTTCTCGATCGCGCGTTGCAGGGCCTTGGCCTTGCGCTCGGCACCGGCTTGCAGACCAGCAAGTTGCTTGCCGGTGCTGCGCTTGGTGGACTCCAGCTTTTTCTCGGCGGCCTTGACCGATTTCTCGGCGGCCGCGCCGGCCTTGGACAATTGGCCCTGAGCCGCTGCAAGCTGCTTCTCGGCGGCCTTGACCAGGCTGCCGATCTTGGCCTGCACCTGCGCGCCTTGCTTCATAACACCCTTCTTGGCCTTGCCCATGCTGGCCGACACGGCGTCGCCCATGGCCTCGAACTTGTGCGACACGGCCGCGCCCATTTCCTTGGCGGCGGTGCCGAGGTGCTCTCCTGCGGTGGCGAATTCCGACTTCTTGGTGGTCTTGCGAGTGGCCATGGTCATCCTGTTAGGTTGTTTGCTGGTCTGCGCCGCGCGCAGCGCCCGCGAATCTACGCCGTGTCGGGCGCCGCGTCTGTGCATCAGCCGCGAAACTGCGGCGCGGTCACAACACATTGCGCGTTCAATTTGCAGAAACCCGCTGCACAAGGGATTGCGCCGCGTGCCTGGCGTGCTGCGCCTGGCGCAGCACGCCCGATGCTGCCGGGGCGTGTCGCCGGCCAGCACCTTGCACAGGCCAGGTGATACGGCCCGCTCGCAGCGGCGTTCGACCCCTTGTCCAGCGCCAGCGCCGTCAGGTCAGCGCAGCCCGAAATAGCCCAGGATGAACAGGATGATCACAACCGCACCGACAAGCCAGATGATTCGATTCACGTTAGGGTTCCTTGTCCGCGCGAAGAAGTGAAAGCAGAACCGGCTGGCGCAGTGCACGCCGTCTCCACCTGAACCACTCTAGGCCTTCAAGGCCCAGGTTTCTGTGCGCAAGCGCACGCTGCGCATGCCCGGCCGCCAGGTGCTGTGGGCGTGGGGACGTCTGCCGGACATGCCCCTCGACCACCCGCAGTCACACCGGATCGCCTGTTGCACCGACGCGGTGGCAGCCCGGCACGCCGGACATCGGCGCGCCCTGTGGCAAGCGCACCGTGCGGCACGAGGGGCACGAGGGGGCACGAGGGGGCACGAGGGGGCACGGTCATTTCAAACAGTACGGCCGCACAAGCGGTTGTCATCAAGCTGGGTGTTTTGCCGTCCGCAGGCCAGTGATAGGCTGGGTCATCGACAGGCTTTCAGGAGTGCTTCGCCATGGCCACCATCACCGCTTCGCCCGCCGGGGGCAAGCTCAGCCTGAGCAGCCTGCCGGCCGATGTGATCCTGCAGCAAGGTGACAACGACAGCAGCCGGCGGTGGGGTGGCAAGCCGCGCAAGGGCATGGTCGGCCAGCCGGTGCGCGAGTTGCAGCAGGCCTTGGTCAAGCTGGGTGCGATGAGCGCCACGGCCGATGGCGACTTCGGCCGCAAGACGCTGGATGCGGTCAAGCGGCTGCAGTGGTACCTGGGGCATATCGGCCATCGCTTGCGCGTGGCGCCGGGTACCGGTGAGGTGCATGGCGTGCTCGAGGGCTACACCGCGCCGAGCGGCGTGCTGGTCGATGGATTCCTTCGTTCTGCGACCCTGGCCGAGTTGCTGTCCTGGCAGCAAGGGAGCTTCGAGTTGACCAGCCCATTGGTGGCAATGAGCCTGGCCGGTCTGTCCCATACCAAGCTGGGCGGCGGCTTCGAGCCGCTGGACTATCCCTCGCGCGGCGCCGATGAGATGCTGGTGCACCAGAATTTCGTGCCCCAGATCAAGGCACTCAACGGCGCGGCCAAAGACGCCAAGGTGACGCTGCGCATCAACCAGGCTTTCCGGGTGCAAGGTCTGCCGGTATCGGGTGCGGTGGTGCCGCCCGCGTCGACATCCCAGCATCTGATCGGCCATGCGGTGGACCTGAACATCGTTGACGGTGTGGTGGTCAACCTCTCGGCGATGTTTCTGGCCGGCACCCAGTCGCAAGGCGCGAAGGATCTGGTCAAGGCGGCCAAGAACCTGGGCCTGCGCTGGGGTGGTGACTTCAGCCCCACGGACCCGCCCCACTTCGACGACCGGGTCGATCCGGCCGGGGCCGATTACCTGAACTCGTTCTACTTCGCGCAGCGCGCCTTCGCTGCACAGCACCCGGTGCGCACCGCGTGAGGGCCAGGCTGGCCACATTGCTGGGGCCGGCACTGCTGCTGTTGCTGGGCCTGGCGCGTGCGTCGGGCGCCGCCGTGCCGACCGATGCGCCGGCCGATCTGCAGGCTGGCCGCCCCTTTGTCGCGGTGGTGGTGGATCAGCGCGACAGGCGCCTGGTGGCATCGGAGGCCTATGCCGACTGGCAGGCCTACCACCGCCGCTTTGTCGCATCGGTGCGCGGGTCCTTGCCGGTCTACACCCTGGCGCCGGCCCGTGCCAGGCAGCAGTTGCCAGCGCTGGGCAAGCAGGTCCGCAACGCCACGGTGTTTGTCGATGCGCTGGGCCGCGGCCTGGTGCATGAGGGGCTGGTGCTGGAGCCCCTGGTCTACGAGATCGGCCGCGCCTTTGCCCACACCGGCGAGATCGCACCGCAGGCGCGAGACGCAGGCCTGCAGCTCAGGGTGATCAAGCCCTAGGGCAAGTCTGGACACGGCCCCAGCGGCGCGCAGCGCCTCGCTTTGGGCGCACTGCGGCCTTGCCTTGGCCCTGGACCCCAGCGCCGCCGGCTTGTCGCCCATACTGCGGGCGGCACAAACGCCCGAACCCGAGAGCCATGACCGAAAAACGCCAGCGCATTGCCATCATCGGCGGCAACTTCGCCGGCCTGACTGCAGCCATCAAGTTGTCGCGCCGCCATGCCGTGACGCTGATCGACCCCTCGGCCCATTTCGAGTGGATGCCCAATATCCACGAGATCCTGTCCTGCGTGAAGACGCCGCAAAGCCTGCGCCTGGACCGCGCGGCCGTCGTCAAGCAGGCGGGCCACCGCTTCTGGCAGGACAGCGTGAGCCTGCTGCAGCCGGCGCAGGGCCGGCTGGCCACGGCCGGCGGCCGTGAACTGGACTTCGATGCCTGCATCGTTGCGGTGGGCGCACTGTGGAACACCCACCACATCCCGGGCGTGGCCCGCCATGCGCTGCCCATGCGCAGCGTGGCCGATGCACTGGCCATAGAGCAGCGCCTGCACGCGCTGGTCCAGCGCGGCAAGCCACTGCGCCTCGTGATCGCCGGCGCTGGTGTCTCGGGCATCGAGGCACTCGGCGAGATCTTGCGCCGCCACCGTGACGATGCCCAGCTGGAGGTCGACATGGTCGAGGCCGGTGACCGGCTGCTGCCCGGCCTGGCGCCGGCCCTGGACCTTGATCTGCGCCGCCTTTGCAAGGCCTTTGCGGTGCGCATTCACACCGGCATGACGATCGCCAGCGTATCGCCCAAGGGCGTGCTGCTGGCCGATGGCACGCGGCTGCGCTCTGACCTGACGCTGTGGACTGCCGGGCTGGCGCCGCCCGCCCTGCTGCGCGAGTCGGGCCTGGCGCGGCCACCGCAAGTCTGGGCCGAGGTGCATCCGACCCTGCAGAGCCGCCAATTCGACAACTGTTTCGTGATTGGCGACGCGGCGGCCTTGCCCCAGGCGGCGGGCAAGCAGGCCTACAACGCCATCGACATGGGTGCGCATGTTGCCGCCAATCTCACGCTGCACCTGGCCGGACGCCCCTTGACGCCGTTCAAGCCGGCGCCCAAGCCGCTGTTGATTGCTTTCGGCGATCTGCAGACCTACCTCGTCGCCGGCCGCAGCGTGTTGGCCAGCAAGGTGCTGGCCGGGGCCAAGGAGGGTGTGTACCAGTTGTTCATGTCCCAGATGGCCCCTGGCAATGCACTCACCGCGCTGCCGGCTGCGGGCGGACGGCTGTGGCGCAGCTGGCGCGAACTGGCGCTGCCGCAGCTGATGTCGCTGGCGGATTTTCGCAATCTGCCCGATCGCCGGAGCATCCGGCTGCTGTAATCCAGGGCCCGGCCTGGCAGCGGCCGTGCCGGTTTCGCCAAGCCAAGGGCGGGGCCGTGGGCTTGAATCCGATGGGAGACCGCAGATGACCGAACTGGGACGCCTCGAAGACCTGCCTGCCGACTATCTGGCCGCGCTGCGAGCCCAGAACCTGATGCCGCTGTGGCCCAGCCTGCGCAGCGTGTTGCCCCCGGGCCGGCCCACCCTCCATACCCGGGCCACGCATTGGCCCTACCAGGCGATCAGGCCCTTGCTGATGCAGGCTGGCGAACTGACCCCGATCGACAAGGCCGAGCGCAGGGTGCTGGTGCTGGCCAACCCGGGCCACGGTCTGGACAAGATGCAGGCCAGTGCGGCGATCTACCTGGGCTTGCAGTTGCTGCTGCCTGGCGAATGGGCGCCGTCGCACCGTCACACGCCCAACGCGGTGCGCATGGTGGTTGAAGGTGAAGGCGCCTGGAGCACGGTGGACGGCGAAAAGTGCCCCATGGTGCGCGGCGACTTGATCCTGACGCCGACCGGCCTCTGGCACGAGCATGGCCACGACGGCACGCAGCCGGTGGTCTGGCTGGATGTGCTCGACCTGCCGCTGGTGCATTACCTGGAGGCCAGTTACCACCTTGACGGCGGGCGCCAGCAGGTGCAGCCCAGCCATGGCGAGCGGGCCTACGCGCGCAGCGGGCTGGTGCCCAGCCCGGTGTTCGGGCGCTCGAACAAACCTTATCCGATGCTGCGCTATCCCTGGGCAGACGCACGCGCGGCGCTTGAATCATTGGCGGCCGACCGGCCGGCGCTCGACGCGGTGCAGCTCACCTACACCAACCCCGAGACCGGCGCGCATGCCCAGAACATCCTCGGTTTCTATGCGCTGATGCTCAGGCCGGGGCAGACCCTGAGGCTGCCGGTGCGCAGCCCGGCGATGGTCTTTCACCTGATTGAAGGTGGCGCCAGCGTGCACCTGGGTGAGCCAGGCTCCGAGCAGCGATTTGTGCTGGCTGAAGCCGACACTTGCTGCGCCCCGGGATTCACCCCGGTGACCCTGGCCAACACCGCCGGCAGTGCGCCGGCCTTCTTGTTCATTGCCGACGAAACCCCGCTGCACACCAAGCTGGGGGTGTTCGAGGTCAGGGACTGAAGCCGGGCAGCCCGGCTCCGGCGCCCGAGTTGCAGCCTGCTGGGCCGCCGGACTTAAAATGCCCGTGCAAGCCATGGATCCGACCCGCCGCCGTTCACCGTCAAGCCTGCGTGCCGTCTGGCTGCTCTGGCTGGCCTTGCTGCTGCCGCTGGCCCAGTCGGTGGCCTCAGCCCATGCCCATGCTCATGCCCATGCGCATGAGCGAGCCGGCACCAGCGCGCGCGGCGATGCCGACCCGGCCGACCTGGCCGAGCACGCCGCCCCCTGCGACCTGTGCCTGCTTGCGGCCGCGCTGGCCAGCGGGCCGCTGCTGTCCGCTGGCGCACCGGCCTGGCTGCAGCCGGGGTTCGAGCCTGCCCCACAAAGCGCCGCCACCGGCGTCTGGCCAGGGCAGGCGGTGCTGGGCTACCAGAGCCGCGCACCGCCCGTCTCCGCACTTTGACCGCTCTCGATGTGCCCCCGCTTGACCGCGGGCGGGCGCGTTTCAACGTCTTTGTCTGGAGTCAACTTTCATGCACAAATCCCTTTGGGCAGGCCTGGCCTGTGCCCTGGCCCTGCCTTTGCTGGCACATGCCGATGCAGCACCCGCCGACATCGCCGCACTGCGGCAGGAGATCGAAGCCATCCGGGCCACCTACGAGGCCCGCCTGCAGTCGCTCGAACAGCGGCTGCAGCGCGCCGAAGCCCAGGCTGCGGCGCCTGCGCAGCCGGCCACCCTGGCCGCCGCAGCCCGGCCGCTGGCGCCAGGCCCGGCGGCGCCTTCGGCGTCGGCTGCCAATGCGTTCAATCCCGCCCTGTCGCTGATACTTTCGGGCACCTACGCAAGCAGCTCGCAAGACCCGACGCGCTACGCCATCACCGGATTCCTGCTGCCCAGCGGCGCCGAACTCGGGCCCGGCCCGCGCGGCTTCAATCTGGCCGAGTCCGAACTCGGCATCTCGGCCAGCATCGACCCCTGGCTGCGTGGCGCTGCCCACATCGCGCTGCATGCGGACAACTCGGTCTCGGTCGAAGAAGCCTATGTCCAGACCACCTCGCTCGGCGCGGGCCTGTCGATCAAGGTCGGGCGCTTTTTCTCGGGCCTGGGCTACCTGAATTCGCGCCACGCGCACACCTGGGATTTCGTCGACAACCCGCTCGCCTACCAGGCCCTGTTGGGCACCCAGTACGCTGACGACGGTGTGCAGCTGCGCTGGCTGGCGCCGACCGACCAATTCATCCAGCTCGGCCTGGAGATCGGCCGCGGGCTGGGCTTTCCGGGCGGAGACAACAGCCGCAATGGCGCGGGCATGACCGCCCTCACCGCCCACACGGGCGCCGACCTCGGCGCCAGCCACAGCTGGCGTGTCGGGCTGTCGGTGCTCAGGGCCAGGGCAGACGGGCAGGACCTGCTCGGCCTCGACCCGGCCGGCCAGGCCGTGCTCACGTCCTTCAGCGGCAGCACCCGGGTGTGGGTGGCGGACGCCCTCTGGAAATGGGCCCCCCAGGGCAACGCCACCCGGACCTATTTCACGCTGCAGGCCGAGTACCTGCACAGCACGCGCACCGGCAGCCTGACCCACGACCCGGGCGCTGCGGCCAGCAACGGCGCCTATCGGGCGGTGCAGCAGGGCGCCTACCTGCAGGGCGTCTACCAATTCATGCCGCGTTGGCGCGTGGGCCTGCGCACCGAGAGGCTGGACGCCGGCACGCCGGACTACGGCTCGAACGCCGGCCTGCTGGCCGCCACCGGCTTCAGCCCGCGCAAGCACACGCTGATGGTGGACTTCAATCCCAGCGAGTTCTCGCGCCTGCGCCTGCAATTGGCGCGCGACCACGCGCTTCAGGGCAGCACCGACCGGCAGCTCTTGCTGCAGTACCAGATGAGCCTGGGCGCGCATGGCGCGCACAGCTACTGAGAGACTGAGAGGATTTCGATCATGCCCGCTCACCACCCCAAAACGCACCCGCCCGTCGTTGCAAATGCTCGCCATAGCCCGGGCTATGGCTGC
>JAYUQJ010000259.1:0-3839 GCA_043756825.1 Betaproteobacteria bacterium
CGCCTTGGCGCGGCAGCAGGCCCACGCCGCGGTTGATGTAGCCGGGGTTGAAGTTGTCGGGCGTGATCCACGGTGCCAGCGCCATGCCCTGGTCTTGCGGGCGCAGCGCGGGCGTCACCACGCGGGCGTCCTGGGCGTCCATGTGCTGCAGCAGGCGGCAGACGAAATCGCCCATCAGGTCGGCCTTGAGCGTCCAGCTGGCGCGCAAGTAGCCAAAGACCCAGGCCAGGTTGGGCACACCGGTGAACATCGCGCCGCGCCAGGTGACGGTGTCGGCGAAGTCCAGCGCCTGGCCGTCGATCTCGAAGGCGATGTCGCCCAGCACGTTCAGGTGGAAGCCGGTGGCGGTGACGATCACGTCGGCGGCCAGATGCTGGCCGGATTGCAGCTGGATGCCGGTGTCGGTGAAGGCCTCGATCTGATCGGTGACCACCGAGGCCTGGCCCGCGCGTATCGCCTTGAACAGGTCGGCATCGGGCACGAAGGCGATGCGCTGCTGCCAGGGCCGGTAGCGCGGGTTGAAGTGTTTCTCCACCTCGGCCTCCAGGCCCGGGCCGAGTGCGTTGCGCACCCCCGCCAGCAGCTCTTGCCGCACCACCTCGGGCTCGGCCACGCAGCGCCGGGTGAACTTGTCCTGGTCGAACAGCACCTTGCGGCGCACGATCTCATGCGTCCATTCGGCCGGGATGTCCAGCTGGCGCAGCGTGTCGGCCAGCTCGTTGGCATTGCGGCCGGTGATGAAGAAGGTGGGGCTGCGCTGCAGCATCGTCACCTGCGCACACTGCCCGGCAATCGCCGGGATCAGCGTGGCCGCGGTGGCGCCCGAGCCGATCACCACCACCCGCTGGCCGGCCAGGCGCAGGTCGTCGGGCCAGGCCTGAGGGTGCACGATGCGGCCGCTGAACTGCGCCATGCCCGGCCAGTCGGGCGTGTAGCCCTGGGCGTGGCGGTAGTAGCCCTGGCACATCCACAAGAAGCGGGCCGTGAAGCGCACCGCTTCGGGGGTGACGCCGTCGGCACCCGGCCGGGTGGCCTCCACCGTCCAGCGTTGCTCGTCACTCGACCAGCGCGCCGCAGTGACGCGATGGTTGTAGCGGATCTGCGGCGCCAGCCCGTTCTCCGCGATCACCTCGCCAAGGTAGTCCAGGATCTCGTCGGCGGTGGCGATGGGCTTGCCCATCCAGGGCTTGAAGCGGTAGCCGAAGGTGAACAGGTCACTGTCGCTGCGGATGCCGGGGTAGCGGTGGGTGCGCCAGGTGCCGCCGTGGCCCGCCTGCGACTCCAGGATCACATAGCGCTTGCCGGGGCATTGCTGTTGCAGATGGTGGGCCGCACCCAGGCCGGAGATGCCGGCGCCGACAATCAGCACATCGACGTCTTGTGCCGTTGGCGCGGCGGCGGGGGCCGAGTGCAGGTTGGCGGTGCTCAACGCAAACCCGGGCTCATTCGAAGGCCGGCTCGTCCCACCACGGGAAGAAGCCCGGCATGTCGGTGGACACCTTGTTGGGGTAGCTGGGCGAGCGCTTTTCCAGGAAGCTGCTGACGCCCTCGCGCGCATCGTCCGACTGGCCGCGCGCCTGGATCGCCCGGCTGTCCACCCGGTGCGCCATCATCGGGTGCGGCTGGCCGGCCATGTGCCACAGCATCTGGCGCGTCATGGCGATCGACACCGGTGCGGTGTTGTCGGCGATCTCGCGGGCCAGGGCCCGGGCGGCGGGCAGCAGGTCGGCCGGGGCGTGCAGGCTGCGCACCAGGCCGCGGTCCAGCGCCTCTTGCGCATTGAAGATGCGGCCAGTCATGCACCACTCCAGCGCCGTCTGCATGCCCACCAGCTTGCCCAGGAACCAGCTGGACGCCGCCTCGGGCGTGATGCCGCGCCTGGCAAAGACGAAGCCGAAGCGCGCGTCGGTGCTGGCCAGACGCATGTCCATCGGCAGCTGCATCGTCATGCCGATGCCCACCGCCGCGCCGTTGATCGCACCGATCACCGGCTTGAGGCTCCTGAACATGCGCAGCGTGGTGATGCCGCCGCCGTCGCGGTAGACATCGCCCACCCGGTATTTGTCGCGCGCCGATTCGCCGCGCGCGGCGAAGTCGAAGGTCTTGCCGCCCGCAGACAGGTCGGCCCCGGCGCAAAAGGCCCGGCCCGCGCCGGTGACGATGACTGCCCGCACCGCGTCGTCGGCATCGGTCTGGTCGAACACCGCGATCAGCTCGTCGCGCATCTGGGTGTTGAAGGCGTTGAGCTTGTCGGGCCGGTTCAGCGTGACCGTGGCGATGCCTTCGTCGACGCTGTAGAGCAGGGTTTCAAAAGTGGCTTGGGCCATGCGGCGTCTCCGTGGGAGGGCGGTGGGGAAGGGTGGGGGGGTGCAGGGTCAGCACGGCCCGAAAATCACCGAATCGGCGATCAGGTGCTGGATTTCGGCTTCGGTCCAGCCGGCCTCGCGCAGCAGCTCGGCACTGTGCTGGCCCAAGGCGGGCGCCGGGCCGGGCGGGCGTTGCGGGCTGCCGTCCAGCGTGAGCGGGCTGGCGATGGTCAGGCCGCCGTGGTGGGGGCAGGGCCGCAACGCGCCTGTGGCCCGCATCTGCGCATCACCGGCCACGTCGGTCAGTGTGGCCACTACCCCGAAGGTGATGCTGGCGGCGTTCAGCGCGGCTTTCCAGTGGGCCAGTGGCAGCTTGCCGAAGGCCTGGTCGAAGGCGCTTATCAGGTCGGCGTGGTGGTCGGCACGGGCCTCGGCCGTGGCGAAGCGCGGGTCGTCCGCCAGCGTGCCCAGGCCCAGGGCCTGCAGCAGCGGTGGCCACTGGCGCGCTTCGTTCAGGATCACCAGGCTGAGCCAGCGCCCGTCGGCGCAGCAGTAGATGTTGCTCAGCGGGTTGGGTGCGGCATGGCGGCCCTGGCGCGGCGGAAATTTCGCGCCGCTCAATTGCGCCTGCACCTGGATCGCGTTGGACCACAGGCCGTTGGCCATCAGCGAGCTGCGCACCTCACCGCCCAGGCCGCTGCGCTCGCGCCGGTAAAGCGCCATCGAGATGCCGGCAAACAAGGCGGTGGCGCTGGGGTGGTCACCCATGCCGGCCACGGGGCGGGTGGGCGGGGCATGGTGGTCGGCCCGCACCAGGTCCATCAGACCGGATCTCGCCCAGTAGGCGGTGACATCGAACGCGCTCTTGGCGGCCTCGGCACCGGTCTCGCCATAACCCGTCATCGACGCATAGACCAGGCGCGGATTGAGCGGCCGCAGTTGCGCCGCGCCGATGGCCAGGCGCTCACGCACCGGCAGCGGCAGGTTGGTGATGAACACATCGGCCTGCGCCACCAGGCGGTGCAGCACGGCCTGGCCGGCGGGGTGCTTCAGGTCCAGCGCCAGGCTGCGCTTGTTGCGCGAGTTCAGGTCCCAGACAAAGTTGCGCTGTACGTCCTGCGCGCCCACCTGCTGGTAAAGCTGGCGGTGCGGGTCACCCGCGGGCGGCTCGATCTTGATCACGTCGGCGCCGAAATCGCTGAGCAGCATCGCCGCCGCAGGCGCCGCGATATAGCTGGCGCAATCGATCACCTTCAGGCCGCTGAAGGGCGGCGCGCTGGTGTCCGCGCCGGGCGCGGTCACGCCCGCCGCTCCAGCCGGTCGACTGCGGCATCGGCCAGCGCCAGCGACTCCTGGATCGAGCGCAGCAGGCCGTCAAGGTCCACGCCCACGGTGCTTTTCTTGCCCTCCAGGTAGCGCGCATACACGCCGTGCACGATGGCGGCCGACTTCCAGCGGTTGAAGCCGACGTAGAAATCCAGCTTGGACAAATCCCGCCCGGTACGCTGGCCGTAACGCTCGGCCAGCGCGCGC
>JAYUQJ010000260.1:0-10851 GCA_043756825.1 Betaproteobacteria bacterium
CGCTGCAACAGGCCATCAAGGTGGCCCGCCGCATGTCGGCCGGCGACCTGTCGCAGACCATGCAGACCGAGCGCAATGACGAAGTGGGGCAGCTGGCGCGCGCCATCACCCAGCTCAATGCCAATCTGCAGGCGGTGGTGGGTGACGTGCGGCGCGAGATGGAGGGCATCACGCTGGCGTCGGCCGAGATCGCCAAGGGCAACCATGACCTGGGCACGCGCACTGAATCCCAGGCCAGCAATCTGCAGCAGACCGCGTCTTCGATGGAGCAGATCACCGGCACCATCCGCCAGACCGCCGAGACCGCCCAGATCGCCGCCAGCCTGGCGGGCGAAGCTGCGACCGTGGCCGAGCGAAGCGGCACGGCCGCCCGGTGGCCGAGCGCATGGGCGAGATCCGCCAGAGCTCGGGCCGCATCGCCGAGATCATCGGCGTGATCGAGGGCATCTCCTTCCAGACCAATATCCTGGCGCTGAATGCGGCGGTGGAGGCCGCGCCTGCCGGCGATGCCGGGCGCGGCTTCGCGGTGGTGGCGTCCGAGGTGCGGGCCCTGGCACAGCGCACCAGCACTGCGGCACGCGAGATCAAGGTGCTGATCGAGGATTCGTCGGCCAAGGTCGACGCCGGCAGCAAGCTGGCCGAGACCACCGGCGAGACCACCCGCCAGACCCGGGCAGCAGTGCAGCGGGTGCATGCATTGATCACCGAGATCAGCACCGCCACGGGCGAGCAGTCGGCCGGCGAGATTCAAGTCAGTGGCTCGGTGGCCGAGCTCGACAGCCTGACCCAGCAGAACGCCGCGATGGTGGAGGAATTGGCCGCAGCCGCCAGCTCGCTCAATGGCCAGGCGGCGATGGTGTCCGAATCGGTGAAGATCTTCAAAGGCTGAGCTTCAACGCGCCGGCCCCGCGCCGGCGGCCAGGGCCACCACATTGCTGTCGTGCCCGCCCGCGCCAAAGGCCTGCTCGCGCAGCTGGGCCAACTGGTCGCGCACCCGGGCGGCCTTCTCGAACTCCAGGTTCTTGGCATGCTCGAGCATTTGTTTTTCGAGCAGCTTCATGCGTTTGCTCAGGTCCTTTTCGCTCATCGCCTCGACCTCGGCCTGCTCCACCAGCCCGCGCAACTTGCTCTTGTCGTCCTGCGCGCTGATCACGCCGTCGATCAGCTCCTTGACATCCTTGATCACGCTGCGCGGCGTGATGCCCATCGCCAGGTTGTGTGCCACCTGTTTGTCGCGCCGGCGCTCGGTCTCACCGATGGCGCGCTTCATCGACTCGGTCATCTTGTCGGCATACAGGATCGCCCGGCCATTCAGATTGCGGGCGGCCCGGCCGATGGTCTGGATCAAGCTGCGCTCCGAGCGCAGAAAGCCCTCCTTGTCGGCGTCCAGGATCGCCACCAGCGAGACCTCGGGGATGTCCAGGCCCTCGCGCAGCAGGTTGATGCCCACCAGCACGTCGAACAGGCCCAGGCGCAGGTCGCGCAGGATCTCGACCCGCTCCACGGTGTCGATGTCGCTGTGCAGGTAGCGCACCTTGACGCCGTTGTCAGTGAGGTAGTCGGTCAACTGCTCGGCCATGCGCTTGGTCAGCGTGGTGATCAGCACCCGCTCATGGATCACCACCTGGTCGCGGATCTCCTGAAGCACATCGTCCACCTGGTGGGTGGCCGGGCGCACCTCGACCATCGGATCGACCAGGCCGGTGGGCCGCACCAGCTGCTCGACCACCGCACCGGCATGTTCCTGCTCATAAGCCGCCGGGGTGGCCGAGACAAACACGGTCTGGCGGATCTTGCCCTCGAACTCTTCGAACTTGAGCGGGCGGTTGTCCATCGCGCTGGGCAGGCGGAAGCCGTACTCCACCAGCGTGCTTTTGCGCGCCTTGTCGCCGTTGTACATGCCGCCGAACTGGCCGATCAGCACATGGCTTTCGTCGAAGAACATGATCGCGTCGGGCGGCAGATAGTCCACCAGCGTGGACGGCGGGTCGCCCGGCCGGCCGCCCGAGAGGTGGCGGCTGTAGTTCTCGATGCCTTTGCAGTGGCCCACCTCCTGCATCATCTCCAGGTCGAAGCGGGTGCGCTGCTCGATGCGCTGGGCCTCCACCAGCTTGCCATCCTTGACGAACTGGGCCACCCGTTCGCGCAGCTCGATCTTGATGGTCTCCACCGCGGCCAGCACCCGCTCGCGCGGCGTCACGTAATGGCTCTTGGGGTAGATCGTGAAACGCGGCACCTTCTGGCGGATCTTGCCGGTGAGCGGATCGAGCAGGCTCAGGGCCTCGATCTCGTCGTCGAACAATTCCAGCCGGATCGCCAGCTCACTGTGCTCGGCCGGGAAGACGTCGATGGTGTCGCCGCGCACCCTGAAAGATCCCCGGCTGAAATCCACATCATTGCGGCTGTACTGCATGCGGATCAGCTGCGAGATCACGTCGCGCTGGCCGATCTTGTCGCCCACCCGCACGATGAAGCGCATCTGCGAGTAGTCCTCGGGCTTGCCTATGCCGTAGATCGCGCTGACCGAGGCCACGATCACCGTATCGCGCCGCTCCAGCACGCTCTTGGTGGCGCTCAGACGCATCTGCTCGATGTGCTCATTGATCGAGCTGTCCTTCTCGATGAACAGGTCGCGCTGCGGCACATAGGCCTCGGGCTGGTAGTAGTCGTAGTAGCTGACGAAATACTCCACCGCGTTCTTGGGAAAGAACTCGCGAAACTCGGCATACAGCTGCGCGGCCAGGGTCTTGTTGGGTGCAAACACGATCGCCGGCCGGCCCAGCCGGGCGATCACATTGGCCATCGTGAAGGTCTTGCCCGAGCCGGTGACGCCCAGCAGCGTCTGATAGGCCAGGCCGTCGTTGACACCCTCGACCAGCAAATCGATGGCCTGGGGCTGGTCGCCGGCCGGCGGGTAGGGCTGGAACAGCTGGAACGGCGAATCGGGAAAGCTGACAAACACACCCTCGCCGCTGCCGCCCGGCCGGGCCGACTCATTGGCGGCGTCCAGGGCAAGCTGGTGGGCAACGGCAGTTGGCAAGGTGCTCAGATCCGGCATCGGGGAATCCCTTAAAGCAGGGCCCACAGGCCCTAAAATCCATGGTTTGCGCCCACCGCTGTCGGGCCGGCGGGCAACCCGACAGGGTAGCGCAGGCCGGCACGGTCTGCTGGCGCAAGATTCGCCCACCCCCGGAGCTACTGCCGCAAGCACGGCCACCGCCCCTCTCAGGACACCCCCTCATGTCGCTATTTGCCGCCGTCGAATTGGCCCCGCGTGACCCTATCCTGGGCCTGAACGAGCAGTTCAACGCCGACCCCAAGCCCGCCAAAGTCAACCTGGGGGTGGGCGTGTATTTCGATGAAAACGGCAAACTGCCGCTGTTGGCCTGCGTGCGGGCGGCCGAGCAGCAGCTCAACGACGCCCACAAACCGCGCGGCTACCTGCCGATAGACGGCATCGCGGCCTATGACAAAGCGGTGCAGCGCCTGGTCTTCGGCGCCGACAGCCCGCTGCTGGCGGCTGGCCGGGTGGCCACGGTGCAGGCCCTGGGCGGCACCGGCGGGCTGAAAGTGGGCGCCGATTTCCTGAAGAAGCTCAACCCTGGCGCCACCGTGCTGATCAGCGACCCGAGCTGGGAAAACCACCGCGCGCTGTTCAGCAACGCCGGCTTCCCGGTGGCCAGCTATGCCTACTACGATGCCGACGCCCGGGGGGTGAAGGTCGACGCGATGCTGGCCGATCTGGCTGCCGCGGCAGCCGGCAGCATCGTGGTGCTGCATGCCTGCTGCCACAACCCGACCGGCTTCGACATCAAGCCGGCCGACTGGGACCGGGTGATCGCGGTGGTCAAGTCGCGCGGGCTGGTGCCCTTTCTCGACCTGGCCTACCAGGGCTTTGGCGACGGCATCGCCGAGGACGGCGCGGTGGTGCGCCAGTTCATCGCTGCCGGCATCGATTTCTTCGTCGCTACCTCGTTTTCCAAGAGCTTCTCGCTTTACGGCGAGCGGGTGGGCGCGCTCAGCGTGGTCTGCGGCAGTGCCGACGAGTGCGCGCGCGTGCTGTCCCAGCTCAAGATCACCATCCGCACCAATTACAGCAACCCGCCCACCCACGGCGCCCAGGTGGTGGCCACCGTGCTGGACACCCCGGCGCTGCGCGCCCAGTGGGAAGAAGAGCTGGCGGGCATGCGCCAGCGCATCCAGCAGATGCGCAGCCTGCTGCAGGACAAACTCAGCGCCCGCTTGCAGGCCGCCGGGGTGCAGCAGGATTTCTCCTTCATCACCCGCCAGCGCGGCATGTTCAGCTATTCGGGCCTGAGCAAGGCGCAGATGGAGCGCCTGCGCAATGAATTTGGCGTCTATGGCGTGGACTCGGGCCGCATCTGCGTGGCTGCGCTGAACATCCGCAATATCGACCAGGTGGTCGACGCGATGGCCAGGGTGATCGCCGACTGAGTGCCATCCCGGCGCACATCAACACCCGAATCTACGTGTTTCTCCAGGGAAGGCTTGTGCATTCAGCGTGCAATATTCAGTAAACTGATTGATAATTGCTGCAGTGCACAAATTCTCGCGCTTGCTGTAAGCGCCGCACCAAGCGTGCCGGTACATGATGGCTACCGGGGCTTGCACACCCTACATCCCTTCGGAGCAAACCTCGATGCTTTACCAACTGTATGAGACCCAACGGGCGCTGATGGCGCCGTTCTCCGAGTTCGCCAGCGCATCAGCCAAGCTCTACAACCATCCGCTGTCGCCCTTCACCCAGTTGCCCATGGCCCAGCGCATGTCGGCCGGCCTGGACTTGATGCACCGCCTGGCCAAGGATTACGAGAAACCCCAGTTCGACATCCGCAGCGTCGAGGTCGACGGCGTCGAGGTGGCCGTGCAGGAGCAGGTGCCGATCACCAAACCCTTTTGCCGCCTGCTGCGCTTCAAGCGCTTCACCGACAACCCGGCAGTGCTGGAAAAGATGAAGACCCAGCCCACGGTGTTGGTGGTTGCGCCTTTGTCGGGGCATCACAGCACGCTGCTGCGCGATACCGTCAAGGTGCTGCTGCGCGACCACAAGGTGCTGATCACCGACTGGACCGACGCGCGCACCGTGCCCCTGGCGGCCGGCCCCTTCCACCTCAACGACTACGTGGCCTATGTGCAGGAGTTCATCCGCCATGTCGGCCCCGAGGTGAACGTGATGTCGGTCTGCCAGCCCACGGTGCCGGTGCTGGCCGCTGTCTCGCTGATGGCCACCCACGGCGAGTTCACGCCGCGCACCCTGACCATGATGGGCGGCCCCATCGATGCACGACTGTCGCCCACGTCGGTGAACAACCTGGCCACCAACAAGCGCTACGAGTGGTTCGAGAACAATGTGATCTACCGCGTGCCGGCCAACTTTGCCGGCGTCGGGCGGCGCGTCTACCCGGGCTTCCTGCAGCACACCGGCTTCGTGGCGATGAACCCCGACCGTCACCTCAGCTCGCACTACGACTACTTCCTCGACCTGATCCGCGGCGACGACAGCTCGGCCGAGAGCCACCGCCAGTTCTACGATGAGTACAACGCCGTGCTGGACATGCCGGCCGAGTACTACCTCGAAACCATCAAGATCGTGTTCCAGGACTTTGCGCTGGTCAATGGCACCTGGGTGGTTGACGGCACCCACGTGCGGCCGCAGGACATCACCACCAGCGCACTGCTGACGGTGGAGGGCGAGCTTGACGACATTTCGGGCGCCGGCCAGACCAGGGCGGCCCACGGCCTGTGCACCGGCATCCCCAAGAGCCGCCAGTTCCACTACGACGTGGAAGGGGCCGGCCACTACGGCATCTTTTCGGGCCGGCGCTGGCGCGACAAGGTCTACCCCGAGGTGCGGGATTTCATTGCCCGCAACAACCCGGCCACGGCCAACCACAGCAGCCACGATCTGATCGCCGAAGCGGCCTTGCAGGTGCAGGCCGCCCCCAAGGCCAGCGCGGTGGCCAGGCGGCCGGCGCGCAAGCCGGCCGCTGCCCGCAAGGGATAATCCGGGCGGTGAGTTTCACCGCGCCCCCGCCCCTTGCCGCTGCCCGGCCCGCCCCGGGCCTGGCCGACCGCATCGATGCGGCCTTGCCACAAACCCAATGCACCCGCTGCGGCTTCCCGGATTGCAGGGCCTATGCCGAGGCGGTGGCCGACGGCACGGCCGCCCTCAACCGCTGCCCGCCTGGCGGTGCCGAGGGCATCGACCGGCTGGCCGCGCTGACCGGTCGGCCGGCCCTGCCGCTGGATGCGGCCTGCGGCACCGAAGCGCCGCGCCTGCTGGCCGTGATCGATGAGGCCCACTGCATCGGCTGCACCCTGTGCATCAAGGCCTGCCCGGTGGATTGCATCCTGGGCGCACCCAAACGCATGCACACCGTGATCGACCAACAGTGCACCGGCTGCGCGCTGTGCCTGCCGGCCTGTCCGGTGGACTGCATTGCGCTGCTGCCAGTGAGCGCAGCGCACACCGGCTGGGCCGCCTGGACCGCAGGGCAAGCCGCCGCCTCGCGCCAGCGCTACCTGGACCGCCAGGCCCGCACACTGCGACTGGCGCGCGAGAGCGACGAGCGTCTGGCCGCCAAGGCAGCGGCCAAGCTGGCCGATCTGCCGGCCCACAGCCTGCACGCCGACCCGGCGATGCTGGAGCGCAAGCGTGCGGTGGTCGAAGCGGCCCTGGCCCGCGCCCGGGCCCGTCAGGCCAGGCCGGACGCGACCTGACCGTGCACGCCCCAGCGATGTCGCGCCTGCGCGCCAATGCCCTGTTGCTGCTCGCCGCGCTGATCTGGGGTTCGGCCTTCGTCGGCCAGTCCCTGGGCATGGCCGGCGTGGGCCCGCTCACCTTCACCGGCATCCGCTTCGTGCTGGGGGCGCTGGTGGTATTGCCGCTGGCCTGGCGCGAATGGCAGCAGTTGAAGACCGCCGGCCATGCCCCGGGCCGCGCCGAGGCGCGCTGGGTGGGGCTGCTGGGCGGCCTGCTGTGCACCGGGGTGGTGATGCAGCAGATCGGCCTGGTCACCACCAGCGTCACCAATGCCGGCTTCCTGACCGCGCTATATGTGCCGCTGGTGCCGCTGCTGGCCTGGATCTTCCAGCGCCAGCTGCCGCACTGGAGCGTCTGGCCGGCGGCCGCCGGCAGCCTGGTGGGCGTCTGGATGCTCACCGGTGCTTCGCTGACGGCGCTGTCCGCGGGCGACTGGTGGGTGCTGCTCAGCGCCCTGCCCTGGGCGGTGCATGTGCTGCTGGTGGGCCAGGTGGCCAACAAGCTGCGCGGCGCCTACATCCTGGCCTGCGGCCAGTTTGCGGTCTGCGCAGTGATCGCCTGCTTGCTGGGCGCGGCCACCGAGACCGTCAGCGCCGCCGGCCTGCGCACCGCCGCCGGCGCCATCCTCTACACCGGCATCCTGTCGGTGGGCGTGGGCTTCACCTTGCAGGTGGTGGGCCAGCGCTTTGCCCATCCGGCCGACGCCGCCATCATCCTGTCGTCCGAGACGGTTTTCGCTGCGTTGTTCGGCGCCTGGCTGATGGGCGACCGGCTCACCGCCCTGGGCCTGGCCGGCTGCGCGCTGATCCTGGGCTGCATCCTGGCGGTGCAGGTGCTGCCGCTGTGGCGCCGCCGCGCCGCCCTGGGGGCCCGATGAAGAGCACCGAGGTCGCGAGCTTCTTCGCCACCCTGGCGGCGGCCAACCCGCAGCCGGCCAGCGAGCTGGAGTACACCACCGTGTTCGAGCTGCTGGCCGCCGTGCTGCTGTCGGCCCAGGCCACCGACATCAGCGTCAACAAGGCCACGCGGCGGCTGTTCCCGGTGGCCCATACGCCACAACAACTGCTGGCCCTGGGCGAGCCGGCGGTGGCCGACGCGATCAAGACCATCGGCTTGTACCGCAACAAGGCCAGGCACCTGATCCAGACCTGCCAGATCCTGGTCGACCAACATGGCGGCCAGGTGCCGCGCAGCCGCGACGCGCTGCAGGCCCTGCCCGGTGTCGGCCGCAAGACCGCCAATGTGGTGCTCAACGTGGCCTTTGGCGAGGCCACCCACCCGGTGGACACGCATGTGTTTCGCGTGGCCAACCGCACCGGGCTGGCGGCGGGCAAGACCCCGGCGGCGGTGGAGGCCAGGCTGGAGAAACGCGTGCCGGCGGCCTACCAGCGCGACGGCCACCACTGGCTGATCCTGCACGGCCGCTATGTCTGCACCGCGCGCTCGCCGCAGTGCGGCGCCTGCAGCGTGCGCGGGGTCTGCGACACCGGGCGGCGCTTGCCGGCAGGCTGACCGGCTACAACGCCGGTCGGCAGCTTGCCAAGCCGCGCACCCGTCACGGCACCGATGCGGTCGGCTCGGTTGGGCTGGCGGGCTTGCTGGGGCGGCGCACCGCGCTCAAATGGTGCCAACCGCCCGCAAGGCTTCATAGCGTTCCGGGCTGATGCCCAGCCAGTCGAGGTAGATCTGCCGGTTATGCTGGCCCAGATCCGGCGCAGCACCTTCACAGTTTGGCGGCGTGGCCGACAGGTGCATCGGCGAGCCGAACACCTGCACCGGCTGGCCGGCGGCGAGCACCGGCACGAACATGCGGCGCGCGGCCAGGTGCGGGTCGGACACCACCTCGTCGATGCGCTTGACCGGGGTCAGTGCGATGCGGTCACCGGCCAGGGCTTCCAGTTCGGCTTTGGTGCGGTGCGCAAACCAGCCTTCGATCACCGGCCGCAGACGCCGTTCGTAGGTGGCAAGGTCAAAGCGCTTGGGCATGGTGTCGATCTCGGGGTCGTCAGCCAGCTCGGGCATGCCGAACACGGCGCAGGCCTCACGCCACAACTTGTCGGTGTAGCTGCCGAAGAACACATAGCCGTCCTTGCAGGCGTATTGGCCATAGGGCCGACCGAAGGGATGGTCGTTGCCCATGGGGGCCGCCACGATGCCGGTCATCGTGAAGTTGACGACCGCGCTCTCGGTCAGCGTGACCACCGAATCCTGCTGCGCCACGTCGACCCACTGGCCCAGGCCGCTGCGGTCGCGCTCGCGCAGCGCGGCCAGCGTGGCGATGGTGGCGTAGAACGATGCCGCCAGGTCGCCGATGATGCTGCCCACCCGCACCGGTGGCTCGCCGGTCTGCCCGTTCATCGACCACAGGCCGCCTGCGGCCTGCGCGGTGCTGTCGAAGGCCGGCCGGCGCGAGTGCGGCCCGGTCTGGCCGAAGCCGCTGATCGAGGTATAGATCAGGCGCGGGCAGAGCGCCTGCAGGGTTGCGTAGCCCAGCCCCAGCTTGGCCATCGTGCCGGGCCGGAAGTTCTCGGCCAGGATGTCGGCCTTGGCCGCCATCTCCAGGAACAGGGCCCGGCCCTGCGGCTGCTTCAGGTCCAGGCTGACGCCCATCTTGTGGCGGTTGTACTGGGCAAAGTAGCCGCTGCCCTGGCCCGCGACGCCGCCCGAGAACGGCGGGAAGTCGCGCACGAAGTCGGGGTCGCTCGGGTGCTCGACCTTGATCACCGTGGCGCCCAGGTCGGCCAGCATCATCGTGCAATAGGGCCCGGCCACCACCCGGGTCAGATCAAGGATGGTGATGCCGGTCAGCGGCAGTTGTCGGGCCGGCGGCAGTGCGCCGGCCGCCGCGTCAGGGGCATGGGGTGGGGTCATGCGGATCTCCGTTTCAGGGCGGGGCCTGACAAAAGGGTTACCAGCCGCCGCGGGCCAGCCAGTCGTCGAGCATCTCGAGCCGGTCCGAGCCCCAGAACGGCTCGCCGTCGACGCGCATGAAGGGCGAGCCGAAGACACCGCAGGCCATGCTGGCGGCGACCGAATCGCGCAAATCGTTGCGCGCCTGGTCGCTGGCCTGGCCGGCCAGCAAGGCGGCTGCATCGATGCCGAGCAGGCGGTCACCTTCGACCACTGCGGCAATCTCGGCCGGGTCGGACAGGTCTTTGCCGAGCCGCCAGTAGCGGTCGAAGACGGCGTGGGCAAATGCCGCTTCCCGGCCGGGGTGGTGGCGCTTGACCCAGCAGAAAGCCCGCGCCGCCGGCCGCGGGTCCATCATCGGATCGCTGACCTGGCGCGCCAGTACCAGCTGATGGCGGCGCATGTAGCGGGCGGCGTCGTTGAGCACATAGTCGCCCTTGAGCGGCGTTTCCAGCAGCGGCTTCAAACCCATCACCTTCATCACCGACACACCCAGCAGCATGCTGTGCCAGTTGACCTCGCGGCCATGGCGCTGCGCGATGGCCTCGATGCGCAGGCTGGCGAAGTAGCCATAGCCGGAGATGAAATCGAAATAGAAGTCGATCGGCGCGGCATTGCCCGCTGCGGCGGTGTTGGGGTCTGTCATCGGGGCTTGCTGGTTCAGTGGATGGCCGCGTACATGATCTTCTCCTCGGTGGCCTCGCCGGCCGAGTACTCCTCGACGACCTTGCCCATGCGCTGCACCAGGATGCGGTCGGACAAGGCCATGATCTCGGGCAGGTAGGACGAGATCACCACCACCGCCTTGCCCTCGTCCGCCAGGCGGTTGATCAATTCGTGGATCTCGGTGATCGCGCCGACGTCGACGCCGCGCGTGGGCTCGTCGAAGATGATCAGCTCGGGCTCCTGGATCAGTGATTTGGCGATCACCACCTTTTGCTGGTTGCCGCCCGACAACTCGATCGCCTTGACATCGCGGTTGATGGCCCGGATGTTGAGCCGTTTGATCCAGGTCTCGCCGGCCTGCGCCGCCTCGGCCGCCGACACCAGCGTGCGCTGGCCGCGCAGTTTGGCCAGCAGGCCCAGGTAGATGTTGCCGGCGATCGACTGGGTCTCGAAGAAGCCCTCGATCTTGCGGTCTTCGGTGACATAGACGA